>JAJNBN010000580.1 GCA_021156225.1 Verrucomicrobiota bacterium
GCCGCTGATGCCTTTGCTGAGTTCCACACGGCTGGCTTCGACTTCCAGGCGGCCATCGCGCACGTCCTGCTCGGCACGCGCGAGACTCTCGCGGAGCGGTCTGGCCTTCAGTTCGAAACCGTTGTTGCGGTCACGCAACATGCCGATCTTCTCAAGGGCCTGTTTGTGCTGCGTTTCGAGTTCTTCCAGTTGCTTCTGGCGGGCAGCGCGTTTCGGCGTTTGCAGCAGGTCAATAGTGGCGCGTACGCGACCTAATTCGCTTTCCTTTTCCGGCAGTTGGGAAAGCTCGCCTGCATAATCGGGGAGCGAGGTGTCGGCGAGGCCGCCTTTGCGACCGGTGTCCAGCCAGGTGGAGACATCGCCGAGACGTTGCTTGAGGGCATCGAGTTCCAGGCGTGTTTCGTTCTGCTCCTTCTGCTTGGCGGCCCGCATGCGTTCCAAGCCTTCACGGCCCAAGGTCAGTTCCACGGAACTCGTCGGCTTGAGGCGACGACGCAGCGGCACTTGCTTGAAGATGCCTTCCGGCGTGATGGCACGACCGGCCTCGGTCTTCTCCAATTCTTCCAAGGTCTCGACGCATTGGACATCGCCAAGCAGTTGCTCGACGTAAGCGCGCGCGATGGGATGCGTGACCTCCACTTTGCTGAAGAGGGAATTCTCGCGCACCGTGTTGCGAAGCTGGCGCACTTCCGATGGATTCAGCAAGGATTCGGGTTCGCGACCCGGAGGTGTCTTGCGCAGGATGTCCAAGGCTTCGCGATAATCAGCGGGTTTCTCGACGACCAAGACCCAGCGATTGCGGCCAAGGAACAATTCCAGCGCTGGCCACCAGCGTTCGGCCTCGGGCTTCACTTCGATCAAACGGCCAAGCTGTTCAGCGCGATTGCCTAGCTTTTGACGCAGTGCGGTGAAGAGCGGGAAGGAGCCGGGAGCCTGGCCTTTGGAAAGGTTCTCCCAATCTTCCGCCAATTGGCGAAGGCGTTTTTCCAAGTTGGCGATCTCGCTCTTGAGCGGCTGCACCAGGTTCTCGATGGCGATCCACAGTTCATTGAAACGCGTGGAGAGTTTCTGCATCGCTTCGAGACGCTCGGCATCGGTGCCAGAGCGCAAGGTGGCAAGCAAACGGTCATCGATGGTCAGAACTTTTTTCAGGCCGTCCAAGGGCAGAGCGCTGCCGTGCTTGAGCCATTGCGTCCAACGGTAATGGCGTTCTTCAAAACGCTGGCGCACGGATTTCTGCGCTTCGCGGAGCAGGTTGACTTTATCCTGCAGCTCTTGCTTCTGACGGCTTAACTGGTCGAACTTTACCTGATCAGGATCTTTCTGGATATCGAAGCGGACTTCGCTGAGTAGCTTGTTGGTGCTTTCGGCTTCGCGAGAGTATTTCTCAAACTCTTTCAAGTCATCAGCGTGATCGCTCTCTAAGCGTTTCAGTTCATCGGCAAATTGCTCGCGACGTTCCTCGCTCTGCAAGAGGCGGAGCGAGTGGTCGGTGTGCTTGAGGATGGCTTCCGTGCGCTTGGACGCGACGTAAATCTTTTGTTGCTCGGCGATGCGGCGCAGGAAGGCGGCTTCATCTTCCTGTTTCTCCAGGCGTTTGCGCGTGTCATCGTAGGCACGCAGGGCGCTGCGGACATCGCGGACGTCCAGCGGGTTTTCCTCGAGTATGAATTCGCGGATGAACTTCTCCACGTTCTCTTCCGGCTCGAAGGCGATGGCTTTCGGGAACGTGCGGTTGAAGGCATCGGTATCGAAGTTCAGGTGGCGAGGGGCGGCCAGTTCTTCGAGGTAATCTTTTTGACGAGAGAACAGGCTTTCGTTGCCGTATTCGCGACGGAGCCAAGTGCGGAATTCGTCATCGGCGCGCAGTTTGCCGCTGGGAGCGAGAGCGGCGTATTCCACGCGTTCGGGGATGAAGAAGTAAGTCTGCTTCGGTGCGGCATCGGCACTGGAGTATTCCAGGCGGATGCCCCACGTCTCGCGTTTCACTTCCTTTTTGCCTTTTTCCGGTGAGCGGCTGAATTCAAGGGCCACCAAGGTGACGCCGCTTTGGCGCAGGAAATGGCGTTGACCGTTGCGCAACTGGTTCGTATCGCCGAGACAATAGCCGACGAGGTCGCGGCCGCGGGCATTGCCGGCGGCGGCACGGTTCGCACGCCAGTGTTCGCCGAGCAGGACGTATTGCAGCAGGTCGAGTAGCGCGGATTTGCCGGTACCGAACGCGCCGGAGATGAGGACGTTGTCCTCCACGTCGAAGATCTGGCGGAAGCCATACCAGTTCAGCGCGATGACGCGGGTGAGGGAGATGCGCTGGCTCATGCTTCCTCCAAAGGTAGGGTGGGCTCAGGCACGCCGGGTTGAGGCTGATGACCGCTGGCCTGTTGTTCCCACGCGGCGAGGTTCTCGAACGGGATCACGCGCGGCAGAGTTGGCAGGATTTCCACTTGAGAATCGCCAAAGCGGTTCGGGTCTTCGTGCCATTGCACGCGGACGAGGCGGCGGTTGCGCAGCTTGCCGAGCATGTCGCGCAGTTGCGCTTCCTTGGGCGGTTCCATCTGCTCGAAGTAGAGGTTGAGTTTGCTCCAGATGTCGTTGGCGGTGACGACGACGGCTTCGACGGTGGATTCCATGCGCGTGTCGTGATAGATGCGCCAGAGCGTGAGGATGAGCAGCGTCTCGGCTTTGTTAAAGCGGGCCATCAGGCCGCAATCACCGGGCACGGGACGAAGCTGGAAGATGGGGCGGTCGGGGTCGGGCACGAGTTCCAGATGCAAGGGCGCGAGGTATTCGCCGAGGTCTTTCTGATATTCACGCGCAAGGAGATAGAGTTCGCGATCGCGTCCAGCGTCGCCGATGAGCGCGCCGTGGGCGAGCAGCGTGGACAAGATATCAGAGATGGCGGAGCGATCATCCTCGCGGATGTGTTGCCAGAATGAGGGCCAGGGCAGGGGCATGTCAGGAGAGCCTTTCCAAAGTAAAACGTTCAACGAGGCGGTCGGCCTCGGCATCGCGTGGGATGCGTTCGGGTTCAGTGCCGAAATCACTGCGGGCAGCATGGACGCGCCAGCGGACTGAGCGATGTAAACGGGCGGCGCGTTGGGGCGTGAGGACATTCAGATTGCGACGGCGGATCTCGTCCTTGGCGGATTCGGGATCGAGGTCGGAGCGCGTCGCGGCGACGTTGAGGTCTACCGAGACGCGTTGACGGCGAGGGCGCGACAAGGAGTCGGTGCCGTAATACATCTCGACGACGGGAGAGAGGATGCTCATGCCGTCTTCGTGCATGAGATCGGCAAAGGATTGCCCGGCATGCAGGCGCGCGGCCTTGTCGAGATAGGCTTTGATCTGTTCGGGGCGGCGGCCCCGCATCTCGGTCTGATAACGATAGCGGGCGGCGGATAGGCGGCTGAAATCGGCCATGCGGCCATCGATCAAGCGTTGCTTGATGGGGATAAGCATCAGTTGCCGCTCGAGCTTGATTAGCCAGCGTTCGGCTTCGGCGTAGGCGGCGGAATCATCCAAGTCCAGATGCTTGGCGATGCCTTCGGCGAGGCGCTGCTTGGTGAAAGGATCGTAGAGGGCTTCCTGCGCGATGCTGCGGGCCTGATTCAGGCGGGGCAGCAAACCAGCCTCTTGCAGCGCATCGTAGCAGACCATGTGGTCGCCGGAGTGGAAATCGACAAGGAAGCGTTGCAGGGTTTCTTGCGCGGAGCCGCTGGTGCGTTGGGCGAGTTCGTGCTGAAGCACGAGCGATTCCACGGCGTGCATCTGGTCATCGGCACGACCGGCGCGGTCGATGAGGTCTTTGACCGTCTTGCGCATGTCTTCCGGGCCGAGGCGATTTGGGTCCAACGCGTTATCACTTAGAATCTCTTTGCACAGCGCACGAAGGGTGACAGCGAAATCTTTTAGCTCGGCGGGACGGTCTTCGCCGAGTTCACGCAGAACCCGCAGCAGGCGGCGAAGCGGAGGAGCGATGAGGACGTAGTATTCATCCAGGCTGACGCGGCGAGGCTGGAGCCAATGGGCTTCGATGAGTTTATTGAAGAACTGACCGGCTCGCAGGTTCAGGTTCTGGAACTGGCCGCCTTCGTCTTCAGCGAGTTGGATGTCGGGATGCTGGATCAGGACCTCGCGGATGAGCAGGCGGGCTTCATCATGCGGGATCTGGCCGCCTTCATCGGAGGCTTCCACGAGGCGGTCGGCGCAGTCGATATAGACGGCGGCAGTCGGGCGGCTCAACGGGCGGAAGAATCCGCCGTTCAGCAGGGGGGCAAGCTTGGTGCCCAGAGATGATCGTGTTTCATCCGACATGAGGGCGATATCTTTAACGGAGTTTTCTCCGCGTGTCACGTCAGGGGATGATTTCCAGATCTGCAAATCTTGGGAGACAAATGGCGGCGGTTTGAAAACCGCCGCCATCACAGGCATTGTTTTTCACAGATATGAAACGCGCCTACAGCGCTTGCCTCATAACAACCATTTCGTGGGGCGTTGCCCCACGCTGCTATGAGGCCGGGCCTTTGGCCTTCGATTTCAATTATGCATTAGGCGACTTGCGGGGGGCCGAAGCCGGCGCGGTAGTCGCGGGCGAGGATGTCTTTGTTTGCCTGGTCATGGTTGGAGAACTTGAAGTTCGGGGCATCCCAGCGCAGTTCTTGATTGGGGAAGCGGGTGGCTTTCACGGCGAGGAGGCACGGTTCGGTGATGCGCCAGCCAATGGTAAGCGGCGTCCACAGCGGTTTCTTGGCACCGAGGCAGTTGTCTGCCCAGTCTTTCCAGTGATTGCGCGGTTCGACCGTGGGCAAGGGTTCGTTCTCCACGACTTTGCCTTTGCGGAAGACGGTAATCTTGCCATCGGCTTGCAGCAGCAAGGTGCCTTCGGTGCAGACGACCATGGTGTGGTTCGCGCCGACTTTCATGGCGGGCAGACCCAAGGCGGCAAAGGAAGGTTGTTGGGCGCTGTCGTTGTAATGCACGACGAACTTATCGCGGGCGAACTTGCCGCCGCCAGCGTAGGTGATGGTGCTTTGGTTGAAGGCGGTGTGACTGGTGTTCGCGGCTTTGGCGGTATGGGTCACGACGGCTTCTGGTGAAGGCAAGTCGTAGGCGAAGTAAAGGAGGTCGATGAGATGGCAACCCCAGTCGGCGAGTTGACCACCACCCGTTTCCCAATAGGAACGCCAGCGGCGCGGGGCGATCTCGTCGCTGTAAGGAAC
>JAJNBN010000581.1 GCA_021156225.1 Verrucomicrobiota bacterium
GCCGGAGCACAGATTTTTACACCTTCACACCACGGGTTCCTTACAGTCACCCGTGGCTACCTGCAAACGCCCCCTCCGGGGCTGAGGCTCAACCCGGCGGCCACGCCAACTGCCGGCCCCCTAGAATATGACAGTGCAAGTGTGGCACGCTCTCGCCACCATCACGACCGTTGTTGATCACCAGCCGATAGCCGTTCTCCGCCAGTCCTGCTCGGCGCGCGACTTCGGCCGCCTTCAGCAACAAGTGTCCGAGTAATTGCTGGTCTTCCACCTGAGCCTGATTGATGCGCTGGAGCGGCTTGCGCGGCACGATGAGGATGTGCGTGGGCGCTTGCGGGCTGATGTCGCGAAAGGCCACCACCAGATCATCCTCATAGACGATGTTCGCCGGGATCTCGCGGGCGGCGATCTTCTCGAAAAGCGTCTTGCTCATACGAAGAATATAAGCGCGTGCCCAGTTTAGCGCCAGCGCTTCCGCATTTGCTTTCGTTAAAATCTGATTACACTCCGCTGCATGACAAGATTTTCCCTCGTTCTGTCGCTTGCCTTGCTGACGGTTCTGAATGCTCGCGCTGATGACTGGCCGCAATGGCTGGGACCGGAGCGGGACGGCGTCTGGCGGGAGAAGAATATCGTGGAGACTTTCCCGAAGGACGGCCCGACATATCGCTGGCGCAAGCCCGTCGGCGGTGGCTACTCCGGTCCGGTCGTCGCGAAGGGCCGCGTGTATGTGACGGATCGACAACTGGCGACCGGTGCCGCCAATCCTAATGATCCCTTCGCCCGCGGCAAGATTCCGGGAACTGAACGCGTGCTGTGCCTTGATGAAAAGACGGGTGAGACACTGTGGACACATGAGTATCCCTGTGATTACACCGTCAGCTATGCCGCCGGACCGCGCGCCACACCCTCAGTCGATGATGGCCGCGTTTATGCCGTGGGAGCAGAAGGAAACCTCGTCTGTCTCGATGCCGTGAAAGGCACGCTGATCTGGCAGAAGGATTACAAAACCGATTACACTGCCAAGACGCAGATCTGGGGTTTCGCCTCACCGCCATTGATCGATGGGGATCGCGTCATCTGCATCGTAGGCGGCACTACAGCTTCGGTCGCCGCATTCGACAAAAAGACCGGCAAGGAACTCTGGCGCGGCGCAGCGGTGAAGGATGCAGGTTACGCGCCACCGGTGATCTACACCCTCGCAGGAGTGAGACAGGTCATCGTCTGGACGGGTGATGGCATCAGCGCCTTGAAACCGAGCACGGGCGAAGTTCTTTGGAATCATCCTTGGCCCTTGCGTTTCAGTTTGGCGGTGGTGACGCCGCGTCAGGTCGGGAAGGATCAACTGTTCTTCACCGCGTTTTACAACGGCTCGCTCATGCTCAAGATATCGCCCGAGAACAAGACCCCGGAGATTCTCTGGCAGAGTGCCAAAGTGAGCGAGTCCGACACTGACAAGCTGAACAGCATCATGCCCACGCCCGTGATCACGGCCGACACCATCTATGGTGTGTGCAGCTACGGACAGTTGCGCGGGCTG
This sequence comes from Verrucomicrobiota bacterium, assembly GCA_021156225.1. GTDB lineage: Bacteria > Verrucomicrobiota > Verrucomicrobiia > Limisphaerales > JAEYXS01 > JAEYXS01. The sequence continues at coordinate 1,541 of JAJNBN010000581.1, forward strand.
AAGCTGAGCACCGGCGAGCGGCTCTGGGAGACGCGCCAGCCCACGACCAGCGGTAAAAACCTCCGCTGGGGCAATGCCTTCATCATTCCGCAGGGATCACGCTATTTTCTCTTCAACGAAGCAGGCGAACTGATCATCGCGAACATGACACCCGAAGGTTATACGGAGGTGGATCGCATGAAAGTGCTGGAGCCGACGAACAAGGATGCCCGTACACGCAATGTGGTTTGGGTGCATCCGGCCTTTGCGAACGGTCATATGCTGATCCGGAATGATCAGGAAATCGTGTCCGTAGACCTGCGCGCGAAGTAGCAGCTATTTGCTTTTCTCCACCGGTTCCGAACGCAATTGCTGAAGATACGCCACGATCTGCCAGCGTTGCTCGCCAGTCAGACTGTCGGCGAACGTGGGCATCGGTGTTCCCGCGATGCCTTGCGTCACCACGCGATACCAGTCGGCCATCTCCTCACCTTGACGCAAATGTGCAGCGCGCAAGTTGCCCGGCTTGATGGGGAAGTTCCACAAGTCCACCAGTTGCACGGCATTGGGTCCGTTACCCTCCCCTTTCGGGCCATGACAAGGAACGCAGGTTACCATAAACAGTTCAGCTCCCTTCGCCCGCTGCACTTTCAGTTTATCCCCATCATCCATCCAGTCGGGTGAAACGGCGCGAGGCAACGGCTTCGCGTAGTTCTTGGGATGGTTCCAGCGGGGCGAGAAGAATTTCACGTACTCCACCACCGCACGCCGGTCCCGTTCCGACAGGTGCGAGAAGATCGGCATGGCTGTGCCGGTGATGCCATTACTCACGGTGCGAAAGAGATCTTCGGTGGTCGGCAGGGAATCCGTGGGCGTGCTCTTGTATTTGAAAATGCCTGAACGGAAATCACGCGGGCGGATATCCAGCGTCAGTCCCATCGTCCCTTTGCCATCACCGCGTTCACCATGGCAGACGACACAGTTCTTTTCGAAGACGTATTTGCCTTGAGAGAAAAGCGCGAAATCCGGCGGCTCGACTTTGAGCTTCGCAACGGTTTCCGCCGCCCCAAGGTGCAACCAAGGAACCATGAGACAGATAAAGATGTATTTGAGATACCGCTTCAATGACTTCACCATAATCCATCCTTCGGGAAATACCTCTCCAAAATTGCCCGAAGTTGACGGCTCTTTGCGGTGTGCTGGCAGGGTGAAGCGATTTTCCGCTTTACCCAAGACGAAGATTTCATGGCATAGTGGGGTGGCCATGTTTGCGCTGGGCACATTGTCGTTGAAGTCGAATCTCTTTCTGTCGCCGCTGGCAGGTTATACGAACCTGCCTTTCCGGCTGACGGTCAGGGAGGTCGGCGGCATTGACCTCGCCACGACGGACCTCGTCAACGCGCGTTCCCTGCTGGAGAAGAACGCCAAGGCCTTCAAGCTCATCGAGACTTGTCCCGAAGATAAACCCTTGGCCGTGCAGCTCTTCGGCAGTGTGCCGGAGGAGATGCGGGATGCGACGATCTACTTGGAATCCATCGGCGTCGCTTCCGTGGACATCAA
>JAJNBN010000582.1 GCA_021156225.1 Verrucomicrobiota bacterium
GATCCCTCGGCAGAAATCACTTCCGCATCGGCTTTAAGGTGAGTTTCGAGCGCCTCAATCTTGTCCAGATAGTCGGAGTGTTTCAATTTAGTAGGGACTTAACCCACATTTACCCTATTGCAACACCCAGACGCGCAGAAAAACGGTCCCATGCCGATTAGCTCTGCGTAGGATTCCACGGAGCAGATTGTGTCAGCCCGAGTCAAATGGAGACGGGAAAGCCGATAATAATTTTGGTGCAAAAAGTTTATGATACCATTGCGGTGAGATGCTCCGGCCTCTGGCGGGGCAGCCTGACGGCGTCAAGAATTCTTCGTTTGTAATTTATTGGATGGCAATTGATTAGAAACTATCATCCGATTTTTCAGAAAAAGTGATTGATGATTGAAGGATTTTTGATATGATTTTCAGCGCTGGCAACTCGTTGCTGGTAAAGGACGGGTGGAACGGTGGTTGCGCTCATTCAGAGCAGCAGGCAGCTCCCGAAAAATCCCAGGTCATCACGCATAGCGATGCGATTTATTGCGTAGTTATGTCCTGCGTTGGCGGGGAGGTGACAGTCCTTATGGAGCCATTATGGAGATAGGCTTTGGGGTGGATGGGAGCGGTAGAAGTTTAGTGAACGCTCGGCGCTCTCACCCCTCACCCCGGCCCTCTCCCCGTTAAGGGGCGAGGGTGGTGGAAGCGCCTATGTCCAATAGGATATGCGGGTGTATCGGGCGCTGGATCAGGGCTCGTAAGCCGGAGGGTGAAATGGACGTCGACCGTGATTGTGTCGGGGAATCCAAATTAGCCACTGCGGAACCGGCCGGGTTTTGAACAACGCAAGCCGAACTGAAGTTCGGCGTCGAATCGACTTCTCTAACCAGGAGGGTTGGACGGGATGCATTCGCAGGGGTCGGATGGTTTCATTGCTCTTTGAAATAGTTCCCTTATAGGGAAATGCGAGGTGAGAAGGCTGAGGTCCGAAAGGACAGATGCCTCCTCCCCCTGGCCCTCTCCTCCATCTATCGATGGAAGAGAGGGAAATGGAGCGCCGTGTTTCGGCGGGGCCCTTAACGCATTTTCCTGTGAAGTGGCTGGCGAGGGTCGCGGGCCGGGAGGTGTGGACTGGTTGCTAGAGTGCCGCAGAACAGGATGCAATCGCGGAGTGCCACATTGAACGGAACGGGCGGAAGGCCACTTTAAGGGAATTGATGCATCACAGGCCTATTGGGGAAATAGGTCTTATGGGGCTTATAGGTCTAATGGGACGATGGAAGACGAGGACGACGACGATTACGAGAACGAGGGGAAAGTCTCGGTTTTGCACCAATTACCCCGTTGACACCCCCCACCCCTCTGGTACCTTCCCCGCTCCGTTTTCCACGGAATAATCCGTTAAAAAGTTAATCGTTCTATACCATTTATGGCCAAAGCAGCGAAGTCAGTGAAATACGTCTACACATGGGGCAACAAGAAAGCCGACGGCGACGGCTCGATGAAGGCTCTCCTCGGCGGCAAAGGTGCGAACCTGGCCGAGATGACCCGCATCGGTCTCCCGGTGCCTCCGGGCTTCACGATCACTACGGAAGTGTGCACCTACTTCTACCAGAACAAGAAGACGTATCCGAAGGAGCTGCAAGGCCAGATGGAAGCCGGTGTGGCGAACATGGAGAAGATCATGGGTTACAAGTTCGGTGACTCGAAGGGTTTCCCCCTGCTGGTCGCCGTGCGCTCCGGTGCGCGTGATTCCATGCCCGGCATGATGGACACGATCTTGAACCTAGGCTTGAACGACGACACCGTGCTCTCGCTGGCGAACGCCACGAAGAACGAGCGTTTCGCGTGGGATTGCTACCGCCGCTTCGTCCAGATGTATGGCGACGTGGTGCTGGGTGTGCAGAAGCGCGAGGGTGAAGATCATGAACCGTTTGAAACGGTGATCGAAGGTTTCAAGCACGAGAAGTATCACAAGGACATCGTGGACAGCGAATTGACGGCGGAAGACCAGAAGGAACTGGTGAAACGCTTCAAGGCTCTGGTCAAGGATCGCACGGGCAAGTCTTTCCCGAGCAATCCTTGGGATCAGCTCCGCGGCGCGGCGGGCGCGGTGTTCAGCTCCTGGATGAATGATCGCGCCAAGGTGTATCGCGCGAAGTACAACATCCCGACGGAATGGGGAACCGCAGTGAACGTGCAGGCGATGGTGTTCGGTAACACGGGCGAGACGTCCGGTTCCGGTGTGGCCTTCACGCGCAATCCGGCGAACGGTGTGAACGAATTCTACGGCGAATTCCTCGTCAACGCCCAGGGCGAAGACGTGGTGGCGGGTGTCCGCACGCCGGAGCCCGTCCTGAAGTTGAAGGACGTGATGCCGAAGTCCTACGCTGAGTTGTTGAACGTCCGCAAGTCCCTCGAGAAGCATTTCAAGGACGTGCAGGACATCGAGTTTACGATCCAGGAAGGCAAGCTGTTCATGCTCCAGACGCGTAACGGCAAGCGCACGGCAGCCGCCGCGCTGAAGTTCGCCGCGGACATGGTGAAGGAAAAGCTCATCGACTGGGAAACGGCCATCCTGCGCAATCCGGCAGATCAGCTCGACCAGTTGCTGGCGCCGATCTTCGACCTCGCCGAGGTGAAGAAGGCCAAGTCCATCGCCACCGGTCTCCCGGCCGGTCCTGGTGCCGCCACGGGCAAGGTTTATTTCAACGCCGATCGCGCAGTGCAAGCTGCCGATAAGGGCGAAAAAGTGTTGCTCGTCCGCATCGAGACTTCTCCGGAAGACTTGCGCGGTATGATCGCGGCGGAAGGCATCCTCACCGCTCGCGGTGGTGTGTCCTCGCACGCGGCGCTCGTCGCCCGTCAGATGGGCAAGGTCTGCGTCTGCGGTGCCGCGGCCCTGGAGATCGATTACGACAAGAAGACGGTCAGCGTGAGCGGCCAGACCTTCCACGAAGGTGACTTCCTCTCCATCGATGGTACGTCCGGCCTCGTTTACGGCGGCCAGATCAAGACGGCTCCGTCCGAGATCATCTCCGGTTTGATCAACGGTGACAAAGAAGCGCAGAAGACGGAGAAGTTCAAGAACTGGGAGATGATCCTCGCGGATTCGCTCCAGGCCCGCCAAGACGCGCTCGCGAAGCTCCTCCCCTACCAGCGCGAGGACTTCTTCGGCATCTTCAAGGAATTGAAGGGCTTCCCGGCCACCATCCGTTTCCTCGACCCGCCGCTGCATGAGTTCTTGCCGCACGCGAAGGAACAGCAGATGGATCTCGCCCGGAAACTCAACATCCCGGTGGAGAAGATCATGAACCGCGTGCACGAGCTGCATGAGTTCAACCCGATGCTCGGTTTCCGCGGCTGCCGCCTCGGCATCAAGTATCCGGAGATCACCGCCATGCAAGCCCGCGCTGTGTTCGAAGCCGCTGCAGATGCGAACAAGAAGGGTTACAAGGCGAAGCCCGAGATCATGATCCCGCTCGTGGGCTTCAAGCGCGAACTCGACCTTCAGGTCGCCGTCGTGCACGAAGTCGCCGCGCAGGTGCAGAAGGAGAAGAAGACGAAGATCGCCTACTCCGTCGGCACGATGATTGAAGTTCCGCGTGGCGCGCTCACGGCCGATCAGATCGCCGAGACCGCCGAGTTCTTCAGCTTCGGCACGAACGATCTCACGCAGACCTGCTTGGGCATGAGCCGCGATGACTCCGGTTCCTTCCTGCCGGGTTATGCCGAGCTCGAGATCGTGAAGAAAAATCCGTTCGCGACGATCGACCAGACCGGCGTCGGCCAGCTCATGGAGATCGCCATCGCCAAGGGCCGTCAGACGCGTCCGGGCATCAAGCTCGGCATCTGCGGTGAACGTTCCGCGTGCCCGTCGCCCGCCTCGCCGCCGCGCAAGCCGCGATCGAGGAGAAGCGCAAGGCTGCCAAGCCGGCCAAGAAGAAGTAATTCCATCTTGGCAGGGTGAGACCTGCTTGCCCCGATGCAGTCGGGGTCGAGCCCTGACTAAAATTCATAAGCCGCTCTGGGGAATCAGAGCGGCTTTTCATTTTGGAGTGCTGAGGCTTGCCTCAGCTTTTCGTCGACGCGGCTTGACGCGTCGATGCCCCCTTCATCGATGGACATCACTTCATCGAATGCAACCCCACTACATTCCCCTCAGAATCCTTGATGATCCCAATAAATCCGTGTTCCCCAATCCCCATCCGCGGCTTGATCACCGATCCGCCAGCACCAGTCACCCTGCTCAAAACCCCATCCAGATCTCCTTCCACATTGAGATAGACGATCGTACCACCTGCGCCCGGTGAGTAACCGTCCATCTGTGTGATCGCCCCGCCGATGCCCTTTTCCATGTCAAAAGGGAACATCGCCATCTTCATCGTTTCCCCACAGCTTTGCAGCTTCGTCTTCAGGATCGTTTCGTAAAAACTGACCGCACGTTTGAAGTCTGAGGAATAGATCTCGAACCAGTTCACCGCATTTGTTTTCATGATAATAGAGTGCTTGTTGTTTACGTGTATCTGACAAACATAAGCTAACTCCGCCCACTGACAACCTCATGTCAGGAGCTTTTCTGCCTTCACCTACTTCTCGTGCGCCGCCTTCAATTTCGGATCATTCAGATCCAACCGGTAGATCATCTGGTTGTAGTCATACCGCGGCGTGAACTCCTTCCCGTCACTGAATTCCTTCGTGTAGGTCCCCTCGAAGATCAGAATAGGCGAACCCTCCGGCGTGAACTCAGGATGCAACCGCGGATTGTAGAACGTGTAATGATCATGCGTCAGCACCTTCACCGCCTTGCCCCAAGGCCCGGTTGGCGCATCCGCCTCCGCATACCACAGTTCACCAAATACTGAAGGCTTGCCGCCCGCCTCCATAAAGACCGTCACCCAACGTTTGCGGAAACTGTTCCACGCGATAGACCCCGTATGCAGCTTCACCGCTTTCCCATCCATTGCGGATACCAGGCTCTCCTGCGGTTTCAATACCTCCCATGCCGAAGGATCCTGCCACGCCTCAAACGTCGCCGCGCATCTGATCTTCGGCAGGGGATCACCGAAATAAACCCATTCTTTTCCCTGCGCATCCTTCATGAAAGACGGATGCCCATTAGGCATATTCGGCTGTTTCGGCTGCGCATCAGACTTGGTCCACAGCACTTTGAGCTGATCGAAACTTTCCTTCTCCTCATTCCACACGCACAGGCCTGCTTCGTACGCTTCCAGATGTCCCCTGATCTTCACGTAATTGCCCACCAACCGCGCCTTCCCGTTCTTGTCCGGCAGGCTCACATAGGAACTCACCCATGTCGGCCCACTGCCTGGCATCTTCGCCACACCGCGGATCTTGCCCTTGTCATCACGGAAATAATCCAGCTTCAGTTTCAGCGGCGGCTCAAAGGATTTCAGCGGCTGGATGGCACTCGTCGCACTGCTCATGTCATAGATGCCCAGCGGATAATTCGCCATCTGCGTATCGCCCCACGCCCAGAACAACTTTCCGTTGTGCACCGCGTTCTGCACGCTGTCACTCCCCACCATGCCGGACTCCTGCCAGTCGAGATCCTTGCCCGTCTTCTGGCTTTCCGCGAACAAGCCCGCTCCCGTCAATCTCCCCAGCCGTTTCGCGATGTTCGTCCGCTCCACCTCTACCTTGATGGTCTTGCCGGGCTGCGGCGTGATGCGCACTCCGCGAAAACCGAAGCCATC
>JAJNBN010000583.1 GCA_021156225.1 Verrucomicrobiota bacterium
CAATCTTGCGATGCGGTTCCGTGGTGCACTCTCTATTGCGGTGAAGTGCCCGCTGATCAGTATCTTTCCATCCACCTGCTGGGCTATGCAACTCACGAAAGAATTCACGTCCGGATTAAAACTGGTGTCCAAGGTGCCATCTGCGTTCAACCGTGCGATATAATTTCGTGGCACGCTGCCTACCCTGGTGAACTGGCCTCCAAAAAGAATTTTCCCATCCGCCTGTACCGTCATTCCGTAGACAATATCGTTTACATCGGGATTGAAGCTCTCATCCAGAGTGCCGTCTGCATTTAGGCGCGCGAGATGATTTCGCGTGACTCCACCCACCGTAGTGAAGAGGCCTCCTAGAATGATTTTCCCATCCGCCTGTAAGGCCAGGCAATTGATGCCACTATCCACATCAGGATTGTAGCCTGCCTCTACCGATCCATCCACCTGCAACCGGGCAATACTGTTACGGGGAGTTCCACCTACGTTATTAAATTGGCCACCTATGACAACCTTGCCATCACCCTGCACCACAACACTGGTCAGGAAAAAATTCGCATCTGGATTGAATCCGGCATCTAAAGACCCGTCACCATTCAACCGGGCGATGTTGTTGCGCGTAATTCCCCCCACCTTGGAGAATGCTCCACCCAAGATAATCTTTCCATCCGGCTGCATTACCGTCGAAGTGACAAAACCCGAACTGACTGCCGCATTTAATAAATCCAAAGACCCCGCCCCCGTCCCATTGCCTTGCAGAGCGAAAGTGAAAGGATTCTCATCCGCATCATTGCTTGGCAGGCTTAGCATCGCCGCGCGTAACCCGGTGGCACTGGGGTCAAATCGTACCGTGAAGGTCGTTGTTCCGCCCGCGCTGACTGTGGCCGACGGCGGCGTGATCACCGTAAAATCTCCCGCCGCACCACCACTAAGGCTTATCGCACCCAGAGCCAACACATCGGTACCGTTGTTACGCACCGTGAAAATACGGCTGATGATCCCCGCAGCCATAGCCTGCGAACCGAAATCAGTAAAATCGTCCACGCTCGGAGTGCTATCACCTGAAACAATGTTAATACTATTACCTGTCACGGCGATTTCTGGTACTATCACGGTTGCATTCACGGCTAAAAAATAACTTTGCGCCAGCGCAGCCTCCCATACTTCACCATTGTCCATGGATAACAGATTGTCCGGCAATCACCGCCCACATACTTGATCACCACCCAATACTTGGTATTCGCCGTTAAAACCGGATGCGTGGACGAATTCTTCGTATAATCAACGCTGACCTGACCACTGATGGAGATGTTACCCAAGGTCTCAACTACTGTTCCCGGCACCCCGTCATTATCCATCCGTAAAGATATTTGGGCTGTGCTTGCTCCCACGAAGTCGGCCAGCTTCACCACCAAGGAGTTTAGGGTGTAGTTTTGATTATCCGTCCGAAACGCCTGCGCCCCGAGTTTGGCGCTGGTGAGATTATAAAACATCTCGCCATTCACATCTGCCGCGCTGAGGTTGTTGACAATATCCGCCGCCCTCGCTGTCGTTATTGCACCTCGCAAACTCAGGCAAATTATCACCCCCCAAAAAAACATCCCTTTAATGACAGACTTCATCACAGTTAGATTTGGCGCTCCATCCCAAGTGAATAAAGCGTTATGATTTATTGCCCTGCCTCGGCACAAGGAAAAAAGTCACCCGCCATCACCTTTTGTTGCTACGGTGAACAGATAAATATCTCTTGTCGAAATCAAACAGATCAAACTTCAACCAAGGTTGCCTAGAATTTGCAACCTGTTGACGCTTGGGTCTTTGGATTGGGTTTCTCATGTTCATTTGCCGCCTGTAAAGGGAGTTGCGCGAGGGGAAGGCCTCCATTACTCTACCTGTCTCTTTATTGACAGAGTTTGATTATGACGTTGACTGAAAAGCTGCTCGCCCGCGCCGCCGGTAAAGCCTCCGTGCAGGCGGGTGACAATATCTGGGTGAAGGCCGATGTCCTCATGACGCACGATGTGTGCGGCCCGGGGACCATCGGCGTGTTCAAACGCGAATTCGGCAAGGATGCCAAGGTCTGGGACCGCGAACGCGTGGTCATCATCCCGGATCATTACATCTTCACCTCGGACTCGAAGTCCAACCGCAACGTGGACATCCTGCGCGAGTTCTCCAAGGCGCAGGGCCTCCCCTACTTCTACGACGTGATCGATGACCCGGATGGCGAATGGAAGTTCGACGCCTCCAAGGGCAATCTGAAGCGCCAGTACGGCAGCCAGTATGCGGGCGTTTGCCACGCGGCGTTGCCGGCCAAGGGTCACACGCGTCCGGGCGAGGTGCTGTTCGGCACGGATTCGCACACGTGCATGGCGGGTGCCTTTAATGAGTTCGCGACGGGCATCGGCAACACGGACGCCGGGTTCGTGATGGGCACGGGTCGTCTGCTGATCAAGGTGCCGGAGACGATGCATTTCCGCCTAGAAGGCAAGTTGCAGCCGGGCGTGATGGCGAAGGATATCATCCTGCATGTCATCGGCGAGATCGGCTTCGACGGCGCCACCTACCGCGCGATGCAGTTCGATGGACCGGGCGTGGACACGCTCTCGATGGATGACCGCATGACGATCGCGAATATGGCGATCGAGGCCGGCGGCAAGAACGCGATCTTCCCGTTCGATTCACGCACGGCGGAGTACGTGGACGCGCGCACGAGCTTGAACGGCACGAAGCAGCGTTACGACCCCGTGGAGGCGGACAAGGATCAGAAGTTCGTTTACGAACTGACGGTGGACTTGAGCAAGCTGGAACCGACGGTTGCCTGTCATCCTGACCCGGGCCAACGCAAGAAGGCGAAGGACATGGATATGAAGCTGGACCGCGCGTATGTGGGATCCTGCACGGGCGGCAAGACGAGTGATTTCGTGGAGTTCGCCCGCGTGTTGCGCGGTCACAAGGTGAGCATCGATACGTTCGGTGTGCCCGCCACGCCGGACATCGTGCATGAGCTGCAGAACACGCGTTGGGGCGGCAAGACGATCTGGAACATCCTGCTGGAAGCGGGTGTGCGCATGACGGAGAACGCCGGTTGCGCCGCGTGCCTGGGCGGTCCGGTGGATACGTTCGGCCGCATCAATCAGGCCGGTCTCAAGTGCATCAGCGCCACGAACCGCAATTTCCCCGGTCGCATGGGCGACAAGGAATCGCAGGTGTTCCTGGCCAGCCCCGCGACGGTCGCCGCCAGCGCCATCGCCGGCCGCATCACCGATCCGCGCGAGTATCTCACGAACTGAGTGTAAGAAACAGAGTTCGCGAAATCCCGCGCTGGTAACTGCGCGGGATTTTTGTTATGTTGGGAATAGGCATATGAGTCCGGAAGCAGCATTGGCAGCGCAGATCGAGCGTTATCGGCAGATGACTTGCGAGGAGCGGGTCATGATCGCCCTGCGTCTGCATGAGATGTCCTGCGAGATGGCGCGCATGGGCATCCGCCGCCAGCATCCTGAAGCGGACGACGCGGAAGTGAACCGGCTGCTGCGTGAGCGCCTAACCCTCGCCCGCACCCTGTGAACGAACAGGACTTACTGCTCGATTGCCTGAAGCGGCTCAACGGTTGCGGCTGCGTTTATATGCTGACCGGCTCCATGGCCAGCAACGCGTGGGGAATACCTCGTTCCACTCACGACCTTGATCTGGTCATTCAATTGCCACCCTCACAGGTAGGAAAATTCGTCGCTGCATTCCAAGGCCCGGATTACCATTTGGACGAGGCGATGATCCGCTCCGCCTATCAGCCACCGCATCAGTTCAATTTGCTCCACATCCCGTCCGCCCTGAAAGCAGATTTCTGGATGCTCCGTCCTGACCCGTTTGAGCAGGAGATGTTTCAACGCCGTGTGCGCGATAAGTGGATGGGCGAAACCATCTGGCTGGCCACCCCGGAGGACGTCATCTTGCACAAGCTGTTCTGGAATAAGATGTCGCCATCTGACCGGCAGCTCGGTGATGTCGTAGGCGTCGTCGCGGTGCAAGGTAGCAAACTGGATCAGACTTACATGCGGGCATGGGCTGAAAAACTAGGTGTTACCGATTGTTTGGAGGATGCTCTTAACGGAC
>JAJNBN010000584.1 GCA_021156225.1 Verrucomicrobiota bacterium
CCCGACCAGGACTTCCGCTTTTCGATGGGCTTGCGGCAGGGGGATCCGGCGAAGTTTTTTTCTCCCACGCGCGACTATTCCGAAGCCATCGGGGAGCGCCGCCAATGGCTGGCCCAAGGCCCGGAACGTCATGCAGCACTGTTTGAAGGCGGTGCTCCACTGCTGGCTGAAGCACGTGTGCTGGCGCAGAAATGGCAGACGCTCCCTGAATTCCTGCCGCCGCAAACGGACGAGCCCACCTCGGGCTGGGATGACTTGCTGGCCTTGGGGCGTAATTTGGAAACGGATATCCTCGTGCTCAAAGTGGAAGGGCAAACGCCACCGCGATTGGTGGCCGGGTGCGTATGTTTTCCTTCCTCGTGGAACTTGGAGGAGAAGATGGGCCAGCCGATGGATTTCATCCATGAGTCGGTGCCCGGCCTGAATGCCTCCGTGGGCCGTTCGGTGAGCACATTTTTGAACAAATTGCGGCCGGATGTCGCGTGGTTGCGGGCCAATTGGGGACTCGCCGCGGTCGGTGAGAGAAACATGCATCCCGCGCGCGGCCTGCCGCGCTTGCGCGCCCCGCTGACGCTGGATGAGGTGTGGCTGCGCATCGAGGATCAGGCACTGGTCGGCTTGCCGGATAACAATGGCGTGCTCTTCGGCATCCGCCTGACCACTCATCCCCTGCGGGGGGTGATCCAAAATCCGGCCGCCAGACAGGGATTATCCCGCGCCTTGCGCACCATGCCGGATGCGATGATCGAGTACAAGGGGCTAAGTGCGGCGAAAGAAAGTTTGATCACGCTGCTGGCGTAAACCGCCGCTATTTCCTGGTCTCCGCCGTCCGCACGATTTGTCGCAGGCGCTCGCCGATCTTCTGTGCGATCTCGATGAGTTCCTCAGCTTCACGGGGCTCAAAATGCGCGCGGCAACTGATTGCCCATTGCGCCAGCCATTGGTCGAAGTGTTGTGGTTGCAAGCGGAGCGGCACATGCCTCGCCGCCATGCCGCCGCGATAGATGGAGGGGCCGCCCGTCTGCATCGCCCAGAACTCCTTCACCGTGAAGATGTGCGAGGGCCAGTCATCCACATGCTGCGCAAAGATCGGTCCCAGCTCCGGATGTTCCGCCAGGCTGGCGTAAAAATTGCGCAGCAAAAGTTCCAACTTCGCGCTTCCACCCAGCCGTTCATAAAGCGATGCTTCAACCATACCGTAGAGAACATAACCGCGATGGCGGTGCTTAGGGAATATTTTCCCTGCCATTGGCCTCCTACCGTGACGGAAAATTAACGGATACCCCGTTGCAATCGGACCAAATACGCCTACGTTTCTTGTCTGTAATTAACTTTTGTCGTTCCTGAGCATGAATACTCAAACCATGAGCTTCCCGCCTTTCAGCCTGTCACGTTTGTTGAACACGGTTTTCGAACCCTCTGGAGGCCAGAGGGTGGCCATCCTCATTGATCTGGCCGACCCTAAACAGGTGAAGGACTTCGCGTTTCTGAAAGATCCGAAGCTCACCATTCAGCGCCATGCGCATGATGTGTTCTATCAAGGGTTGAAGAACGGTGGTCTTGCGGAGATGAAGCTCACCGGGGGCGATCTCTTCGCGTATCAAGTCACGGGCGGCAGCAACTTGGATCTGCCGGATGTCGCCTACACGCCGGATGGCCGCGAGGTGAAGTTCGAACAGGATATCTATCCGAAATACGACATCATCCTGTGCATCTCCACTTACTCGGCGACTGCTCCTCTCACTGCCTTCGCCAAGCAATACGGTTTCCGTGGTGCGACGATGCACGGCATGAACGAGATCATCCTCAGCAGCGGTCTCGCGGTGGATTATAACGAAGTCTCAACGCAAGCCGAGAAGTTGCGTCGCGCGATGACCAAGGCGGACAAGTTCGAACTGGATTATTCCGTTGCGGGCAAGACTTACACGCTGACGTTGCTGACCGAACAGCAGGAAGCGCAGAAGAGCCATGGCCTCTGTCGCGGCACGAAACCCGATGTGGCGAACCTGCCCGCCGGTGAAGTGTATTTTGTACCGCATGGCGCGGAAGGCCAGTTCCCCATGCGCTATGAGAACGGCACCATCGGTCTCATGCACGTGAGTAGTGGTCGCATCCAAAAAGCGACCTTGCTTCAAGGCGATCAAGCCACCGTGGACACGCACAATGCCAAGCTCACCAGCGATCCCATGACGGGTGAACTCGGTGAGCTCGGTTTCGGCACGCAGGTGTTGCCCGTGTCCGGTCGTGATATCCAGGATGAAAAAGTCCTCGGCACAGTGCATGTGGCCACCGGTCGCAGCGACCATTTGGGCGGCAGCCTCACGCCGGACAAATTCGCCAATCACAAGAACGCCACGCACGACGACATCCTCTTCGCCCCGCACAAGACGCCGGAGATCAACGTGCCGCAGGTGCGCATGTATCGCGATGGCAAGACCACCGTGGTGCTGGAGAATTACCAGCCTGCGGAATATTTGCGACAGGCGCTGAAAGCGTGAGTTATATTTCCGCTGTGAGTTCCCCTTACTACGAGAGTGATCGCGCGGTTTCCGAGTATCTGCTGTTTCACTATGGCACGGCGGAGGAGACCTTGCCGTATCCTTCTGGCCCTCGCGATGCCCTCTTCTATCCCGTCCGATGCGTGGTGAACTGCCTGGATGCTGGCACATTGCCGCCCAATGCCCGCGCGCTGGATATCGGCTGCTCCGTAGGGCGTTCCAGTTTTGAACTCGCCCGGCATTGCAGCGAAGTAATCGGCATCGATTACTCCCAACGCTTCATCGATGTTGCCACACGGCTGCGCGATCAGGGCGGGATAAACTACGTCTATGCGGAAGAAGGCGACATCACGCGTTCCGCCGTGGCTGTGGTGCCGACCACGATTGACCGCCGCCGCGTGCGTTTTGAGCAAGGCGATGCGCAAGAATTGCGAGAAGACTTGGGTCAGTTCGACGTGCTCTTCGCGGCGAATCTCATCGACCGTTTGCGTGAACCGCTGGCGTTCCTGCGGCAATTACCCGACCTGTTGAAGCCCGGTGGCCAATTGATCCTCACCTCGCCTTATA
>JAJNBN010000585.1 GCA_021156225.1 Verrucomicrobiota bacterium
TTCATCTCGATGATCTGATCGATCATGGTGATGGCTGATCCGTAATTCCCCGCCTGGCACAGGTCTTCCACCGATTGATAGTTGAGGATGATTTCACGGATCGGTTCTGGTGCGGCCTCGTCCTTTTTCTCTGCTTCTTCCACCGGCGGCACCGGTGGCGGTTGGTTTGCCGCAGCATAGGCTTCATGCGGCGGGACTTGTTTTTGTAATACCAACCGGGCTTGTTCGCTTCCGCTCTGATAAGCAGCCCGCCAAAGCTCCAGCCGTTGCCGTGCCATCGCCTGGACGGAAGGGCTGATGGTACTCACCGTCAAAATCCTTTTCATTTCCCGTTCTGCCGCGGGCAGATCAAACAGGTCTTCGGCGTAAATGCAGGCCAGAGTGAAGCGGCTTTCAAAATCATCCGGTTTTGCTTCCAGCACGGTCTCCAGATGCTTGATGGCATCCTCCTGACGCCTTTGCTTCCGCAATTCCCGGACAACTCCTCGTTCCAAGGAAGGGGGTGCCGGTTCCCGCTCACCGAACATGGCGTCCGTCGCCTTGTCCGCCATCTTCTGTGCGATGATATGACTGAGAGCGGGCATACAAACGCGCATCAGTCCCACGCCCAAAAAACCCAGCGCCAACAATTCCACGAGGGAGGTGGCTTTGGTCACCAGATAAAACCAGCCCTCCAAAATCAGCATAGAGAAGATGAGCCGGATGCGATAACGACCCGTCTCGGCATGCCGCGTCACCGCGATGCTGAAAACCACAAGGATCACGGCCAGCAGGCACCAGAACCAGTTTTGGATCAGCCACTCCACAAAAGTGAGATTACGCCTTCGTCCCGGCCAACTCCAGCAGATGTTTGAACTGCGCTTCAGTCAGCGGCGTCACGGACAGCCGCGACTGGCGCACGAGCGGAATATCCTTCAGCACCGCATCCGCCTTGATCTGATCCAGAGTGACGAAGGTCTTCAGGGGCTTGTGCGGCACCAGATCGACGACAGACCAGTCGCCTTCATCCGCAGTGGGATCGGGATAAAATTCCTTGGCCACCTTGGCGATGCCCACCACCTGCTTGTCTGTCACGCTGTGATAGAAGAGGACGAGATCGCCCGTCTTCATCGCGCGGAGATTGTTGCGGGCTTGAAAATTGCGCACGCCCGTCCACGTCGTTTTGCCATCCTTCACCAAATCATTCCACGAATAAGCCTCGGGTTCCGACTTCGCCAGCCAGTAATTCTTCGCCATGCGAATATTGAATCCGCAAAACGGGAAAAAGTGAACCACGAATAGACGCGAATTAACACGAATCAAAATCGGGCTTCCATAGATCGGTTCAGCTTAGGAAACGTTGCGGCACGGCTTATCACCTTTTCTTCATTCGTGCCTATTCGTGTTCATTAGTGGTTAAACAATCCCGCTTGGTGTAGGCAGCGTTTGATGCTTAATTTCATCCCATGGATTTGGCTGCCAATGTCGAAGCGATTCAACGTCATATCACTGCCGCCTGCACACGCGCAGGGCGTGATCCGCGCACCGTGCAGCTCATGGCCGTGAGCAAGGGTCATCCGCCGGAAGCCATCCGGGCGGTGGCTGATACGGGTTTGACGTTGTTCGGGGAGAGCAAGATCCAAGAGGCAAAGGTCAAGATTCCTCAATGCCCTAGCAGGTTGCATTGGCAAATGATCGGCCATTTGCAGAGCAACAAGGTCAAGGACGCGGTGCAACTCTTTGAAATGATCCAAAGCGTGGACAGCCTCAGCCTCGCCGAAGAACTGAACAAACGGGCCGAACAATCCGCTAAGACTTTGCCAATCCTGCTGGAAGTGAATGTGGCCGGTGAATCCAGCAAGTTCGGCTACGGTCCTGAATCCGTGCTGGCCGAACTGGAACAACTGAACTCCCTCAAGCGGTTGGAATTGCACGGGTTGATGACCATCGCGCCCTATGTCCAGGATGTGGAGCGCGTGCGCCCTTTCTTCCGCAAATTGCGCCAGCTCAAGGAGCAATGCGAGCAACAACTCGGCGCTCCCCTGCCCGTCCTCAGCATGGGCATGAGCGGTGATTTTGAAGTGGCCATTGAGGAAGGCTCCACGCTCGTGCGCGTAGGCACCGCCATCTTTGGTGAACGGACCTACACCCGGCCGGTTGCCTCCCAAGATTGACGGATATTCGGGTTATCCCGCGTTCGGTCATTGAAATTCACCTGTACGGGCGTATTAATTGGGTATGGATTTGACGGTTGAGACATTCAAGCGCGAGATCGCGGAAGCGTTGCGGAATTACGACAAGTATATCATCTGCATCGACAAGACGCCGGAGGACTGTGAAGCGTCCTTGAAGTCCTTGATGGACAAGGCCGTGAAAGCCTACATCAACCGCGCTCCGGGCCTGCGTCACGGCATCGCGCTGGACAAGCAGGTGACTATCATCCTCAGCCAGACGGACGAAGAACGCCCCCTCTGCGGCATCTACTTCAACCTCTCCTCGCCCTACCACAAAAAGGTCGCGAAAGTAGGCAAGGCTTAAGCCCGATCGGAAGTCACGGGAAACTCTGGGTCACAAGGTGGAACGCTTTCGTTCCAACGGGTAAATCGTGTCTGAAACGGTTGGAACTGGCTACCTTGAACAAGGATTCTAGTCAGCAGTGGACGCTTTGATCAAAGTCTGACGAACAGAAAAACCCGCTACCCTCTCACATCCGAAGCCTCTTGGTGGAGCGTACAGGACTTGAACCTGCCACCTCAACAATGCCATTGTCGCGCTCTACCAGATGAGCTAACGCCCCATCAAGAGGCTTCGGACGACCATTCCGGCTTGCAGTATTGCACCCCAAACCAGAGGCCGGAACGCTAGTGAGCGTCCGGCCCTTTGTCAAAGTTTTTTAGAAACTTTTGCCACTAATTTTTCGCGGGCAGCGACGGGCTAATTGTTGCTCTTGCCTGAATCGCCGACCTTGTCCATCAGTACGATGAGCGGCATGAACAGCGCGATAACGATACTGCCGACGATGACGGCCAGAAATACGATCATGATCGGCTCCAGCAAGGAAGTCATCGCGGATACGGCGTTGTCC
>JAJNBN010000586.1 GCA_021156225.1 Verrucomicrobiota bacterium
GGCTTCGGCGTGCTGGTGTATCTCGCAGGTCTGCGTACGATCTCGACCGAAGTGATGGAGGCCGCGCTCATCGATGGAGCAAGGCCCACGCAGCAGTTTCGATACGTAACCTGGCCGCTGCTGATGCCTACGACGATGTTCCTGACCGTGATGGGCGTCATCGGCGGGTTTCAGGTGTTTCAGAGCGTGTACATCATGACGGGAGGCGGTCCGCTCGACCGTACGCGCGTGTTCCTGTTTTACTTGTGGCAGAAGGGTTTTCAGAGCCTGCAGATGGGCTACGCATCCGCCCTTGCCGTGCTGCTCTTCGTCATCGTGCTCGCGCTCACGTTGGTGCAGTGGAGGTTCTACGGCCGGAGGGTTGAGGTTTGAAAGCCGTGCGCGTAACCATTTGGCTCCTCGTCGTGCTGGGCGCCGTCTCGATGTTGATCCCATTCCTGTGGATGGTGTCCACGTCCCTCAAAACGGACTCCGAGGCATTCGCGTGGCCTCCGAAGCTCGTGCCGTGGCCGCCGCAGTGGTCGAACTATGGCGATGCGCTTCGCGTGGCGCCCTTTGGACGCTTCTTCCTGAACAGCCTTTTTATCAGCCTGTCGGTGACGACGATCAGCCTCTTCCTGAACAGCCTTGCCGCCTACGGCTTTGCCAAGTTCCGCTTCAAGGGGTCGCAGGTGACGATGATTCCGGCGTTTCTGCTGCTGAAGCAATTGGGTTGGCTCGACACCTACACCGGCCTCATCGTGCCCGGCATCGCCGGTGCGTTCGGAGTGTTCTTCCTGCGGCAATACATGATCACCCTCCCTGATGAACTGTTCGACGCGGCTCGCATGGACGGAGCGTCGGAGATGGCGGTGTACTGGCGCATCGTTCTTCCGCTGGCGAAGCCGGCGCTTGCGACCCTTGCGATCTTCACCTTCATGGGGTCCTGGAACGACTTCCTCGGTCCCTTGATCGTGGTCAAGAGCGAAGAGATGAAGACGTTGCCGTTGGCGATCTCCGCACTTTCCGCCGGGCACTACGTAATGAGTTGGCCCCTCCTGATGGCCGGCGCGTGCTTCGTCATCTTGCCGGTGCTCATCGTTTACGTGCTGGCGCAACGCTACTTCGTCGAAGGCATCGCGATGGGCGGAGTTAAAGGCTAGCCGTTGTCGCCTAACCTTGCTGGCTCCGCATGTTGAGCCTAGGGATTCGCCCTGCCGGCTCTAGTGGTTGTGGCACGTTGACTGCCGCCCAGCACCCACATAAAGTCGAACCCCATGCTGTTGCGGAGGAAGTTCGTGCCTAGCGGCGGCAACAAGCCTGCGTGATAGTAGTTGCGAAGGGGACGCATGTCGTACAGCGCCCATTCACTTAGCGATGTAGCCTTTAGGAAAGGCTTGATCACATTTAAGTAGGCGTTGTCGTCGGGCAGTTCCGTCGTTGTGTGCGCGACGAAGTTGATGTGCAGAGAGTTCATGCCGTTCGTCTTCGCGAATTCCGAGATCATGTTGCCGGTGGGAAAGATGGTGCCGGGGCTCATGCCTCGGTAGAGGTGCCACTGTCCAAACTTCAGGATCACTTTCGGGAGCCTGTCGCATCGGCGTTGGGCGAGGCGGTACTCCTCCATAAACAGGTCCTTCATGTTCTCTTCCCGCACCAAGTTGTTGAGTCGTCCGACGGGTTCGCCGTTCGGCCCGTTTCCATCGTAGTAGGCATAGACCTCCTGCGAAAGGGCGAGTTGGGACAGCACGGTGTCCTCTTCAGATCCCGGCTTTGGCCCGTAGGCCAGCCGCAAGTCCCGAAAGTCTTCCGCCTTGGCGTGGCCCGCCATGAAGTGCTCTCGCTCCCGCTTCGCCTCGATTGCGCGAGCTTTGTCGAGTAGCTTCTGAGTCGCGGCCCGGCCTTGCTCGGTCTTCGCCCGTTTCAAGAGGAACTCCAGTGGCGCGACCGCTCCGAAGTCTTGATCCAAGCCCCAGATCGGACGTCCTTTTGCCTTGGATAGTGCCCCGATATCCGCCAGCATTTCAAGGTCCTGGTCGGAGTCGAACGCCAGGCTGAACGGATAGGCTTTGATGTGCTCCGTGATCTTGTCCACGTTGCCGCGATAAGGCTTTTCAACCAGTAGTCGGATCGGGAACGCGCCGTACTCGGTGGCCAGATACTGGAAGCCATAACGGCTTTGCAGGGCTTTGAAGAGGGCGGTCGTGATCTTAGGAATGTCTCGATTGAAGTGCTGCTCGCCAAGTGCGACGAACTGCGTGCCTTTAGCCTCGTTCAGTAGGAAGTCGGCGCCCGGACCTTTGAGCGTTCCATCTTCGAGGCTGATCACGTACCGGTTCTGAGCTACTAATCTGTCGAGGGTGGCGATCTGTTAGGGAGTCGCGGCTTGCTGGCCGAGTGCGGCCATGGCTATCAGAGCACAAACATTCATAAGCCCCCAATACGAACTGTGCCGTCGTGAAGTGCCCGAAATCGGTGCGCTCGCCGTACTCATTAACGCTCGATAGAAGCTGACTCTGCCGCAAATTAACGCGAAAGGATTGGATATCCGCCCCTTAACCACTACACTAGCGAAACCCCGTGTTTTACGCAGTTGTGAAGAAAGGGTGGATTCCTGTAACCCTTGCGGGACTTGTCTGGGCAACCGTTGTGTTGGCCGGCGGCGCTTTCTTACTCAACTATCAGATGATTCCGGGCTCCCAAACGCCCGGGCCGGCAAAAATTGTCACCGCCAAAGTGCCGAAAAAGCCGAAGCTGATGCTCTTCCTACATCCGAAGTGCCCCTGCAGTCGTGCTACCGTGGAGGAGCTGGACCGGCTGCACGCCGCTACAGCGGGCAGGTTCGATGTGAACGTGTTCTTTGTAGGGCCAGCCATCGCCAAGAGCTCCTGGACGGAATCCAAACTCGTCGCGCGCGCAAGAACCATCCCGGGCGCGGAGATCGTGTACGACGCAGGCGGCAAGCTGGCGAAGCAATACGGAGCGCTGACCTCCGGCCAGACCTTCGTTTTCGACACGAGCGGTAAGCGCGTGTTTCAGGGCGGGCTAACCGCGTCGCGGGGCCACGAAGGGGACAACCCGGGCCGCGCGAGCCTCGAGCAGTACGTCGCCACCGGCAAGATTGCCGCAACCCAGACGCCCGTATTCGGCTGCGCGTTTGGCACCCTCGCCAAATCCGAAGGCGGTGGCGAATGACCTTCGACCTCGGGCTCCTATCGGAAGAGGCTCGCAACCGCCTCCAGAACCGCGCGAGTGAGCTATACGAAGCGCACCGCCAGCGAATCTTTGTTCAAACGGACCGGCTCATGACGTGGCTCATGCTGGTCCAGTGGCTTTTCGGAATCGTTGCCGCGCTTTGGATTTCGCCCCGCACTTGGCTCGGAGCCGAAAGCTCCACGCACATCCACGTCTATGCGGCCATCTTTCTGGGCGCGGCGATCACTTCGTTTCCGGTCTATCTAGCGCACCGGCACCCGGGAGAAGCCCTTACGCGCCACGTCATCGCCGCCGCGCAGATGC
>JAJNBN010000587.1 GCA_021156225.1 Verrucomicrobiota bacterium
CCATCGTGCAGAAAACGCCGTCTACATCCACCATCATCGGGCAACGTCTTATCGGCGTGGGAGTGTCGGCGATGGTGCTCTGGCTCGTCCTGCGCCGGTTGGATGCCGGGGCGCTGGGGGATGTGCTGAAAAATACCAAACCCGGCTGGCTGTTGCTGGCGTTCGGATTCTTTGCGCTCGCCACCATGTTCGGAGCCTTGCGCTGGCATGGAATGCTGAAGGCATCCGGGGCAGTGGTGCATCTGGGAGCGAGTTTCCGGTTCGCCTTCATCGGTAATTTTTTTAACGCCTTGCTATTAGGTCCGGCGGGAGGCGATGTGATCAAGACGGGGTTGTATGCGCGCTGGTTCCAGCAGCCTTTGCCCAACGTGGTGGCCGCCTCTTTCCTGGACCGTTTGCTGGGCGTGGGGGGCTCGGTGCTGCTTGCTCTCGCGGGCATTGCCCTCGCGCTGATGGCGGATGGCGGGGAACAGCTCCACCGATTCACCATGAAAGCGCCCGCTTGGCCTTGGGTTATCGGCATTCTCGTTCTGATGATCCTAATTGTCTGGTGGTGGAAGACGCGGAAGCGCGATTCGTTCTTGGGTCGCACAGCCACTTCGTTGGAGATCACCATCCGGCAATTTCGCCAAAACCCGGACTTGGCCCTGCGCAGCCTGTTTTTCAGTTTTCTACTGCAGGTTTGCTTTTGTGGAGTGATGGCGTGTTCCCTCCAAGCGGTGGCCAGTGAACCCATTCCTTGGTTGAAGCTGGCATGGACTTTTCCGGCGATCGGTTTTGCGGCGACGATGCCGGTGACGATCGCCGGCGCGGGGCTGCGGGAAGGCGCAGCCATGCTCCTGTTCGGTCTGTATGGTGTGCCGTCAGCCGAGTCCGTCGCTGCATCCATGCTGACGTTGCTGGTTTACGTCGTTTGGGCCTTGGCGGGCGGCCTCTCCTTTCTGCGCGAACGGCAACGGATGAAAAAAGTGGCGGAAGTGACGGTCCCAAAAACATTGTCCGTCATCATTCCCGCCTTGAACGAAGCCCAAGCTTTGCCCGCGACCTTGGAGTCTTTGAAACTATGCCAAGGGGTGAAGGAGATCATCGTGGTGGATGGCGGCAGCCAGGACGAAACGGCGGATATCGCACGCGGACAAGGCTGCCGTGTCGTCGTAGGAGAGCCCGGGCGCGGCAAGCAGCTTCAGGCTGGAGCGGAAGCTGCCACGGGCGAAGCACTCATCTTTCTGCATGCGGATACCTGGCTGGATGCCGAGACGTGTGATGCGGTGCTGCGTTGCCTGCATGATCCCACCGTGGCCGGAGGTGGTTGCTGGAAGCGGTTCCGTGACCCGCACTGGCTGATGCGCGGCTCGCGCTGGCGTTGCTGGACCCGACTGCAACTGACCCGTCGGGTGTTGGGTGACCAGGCTATATTCGTCCGCCGGGAAGCCTTGCAGGCGATTGGGGGATTCCCGGTGCAGCCGTTGATGGAAGAGTTCGAATTCTGCCGCCGGTTACGCCAGGTGGGCCGCATCGCGCTGGCCTCCGCCACGGTTTCCACTTCGGCACGCCGGTTCCGTCAATTTGGGGTGGCCCGGACTTATTGGCTGATGTGGCGCGTAACTGTGCTGTATCATCTCGGCGCATCGCCGGAAGAATTGCGACGGATGTATGAGCGGCGCTGAATAAATAAAAAAGCCCGCCAGTGGCGGGCTTTTTGGTAAGGTGTCCGGAGACGCTTAAGCGCGTTCCATGTATTTGCCCGTGCGGGTATCGATCTTCAGCTTTTCACCGGTCTTGATGAAGAGGGGAGCCTGGACGGTGATGCCCGTTTCCATCGTCACGGTCTTCTGCACGTTGTTGGCGGAATCGCCCCGGACGCCTTCGGGCGCATCGGTGACGGTCAGGATGACCGAGGAGGGCAATTCTACAGAGACGGCCTTCTCTTCCACGAAGGTGACGGTGACAACACCGTTTTCCACCAGATACTTGGCCGCGTCGCCCACGACTTCCGGGGTGAGGGTCACGGTTTCGTAGTTTTCGGGATCGGTGAACACGAAGTCCTGTCCGTCCTTATAGCTGAACTCCATCTTCGTGGTCATCATCGGCACGATCTGGAGACGTTCAGCGGTGCTGAAACGGACTTCCGAGGTCTTGCCGGTGCGGACGCTGCGGAGGGTGGCCTGAACGAAGGCGCGAAGGTTACCCGGAGTGCGGTGGGTGAAATCCAAGATGACGCAGACGTCACCGTTGTAATTAATCGCCATGCCTTTGCGCAGGTCGGTCGAAGTTGTGGCCATATTCTGTCTATCGGTTAAAAATGTGCCGCCGTTATTCTGGCGGAGGAGGGACAGTAGCCGAGGAAAAGCGGATTGCAAGCCCGTTTTGAGGTGTTTTGGGTCGGTGAAGTTGGCTCTTGAGTTCCCGCCGGAGGGGGGTTTAATGGGCCTTACGGGACCATTAGCGGGAGTAAACGCAAGCCGGTAACTTTTGGCGGCAAGGCCAAGCTGCGCAAATGCTTGCAAAGTGGTCTCCTAATTGCTATTTACCAGCCTGAGAATTATGCCTTCCTTTACCTACGTTGCGCGTGATGCGAATAGCGGTCGGGAGATCCGCAGCAGTCTTGATGCATCTTCCGAGCAGGCGGCCATAGCCGCCTTGCTGAATCGTAACATGCTGGTAATCAGCATCGCGGAGAAGACCCGCAAGGGCAAGACTGCCGGTGGTTCCGTAGCGCTCGCCGATGTGGTGATGTTCACCCGCCAGCTCGCCACCATGATCGATGCCGGTCTGGCGATGGTGCAATCCCTGCAAGCCTTGGCCGAGCAGACCACGAACAAGGTGATGCGCGACATCATCAAGGACGTGTGCAACCGGGTGGAAGGTGGCGATAATTTTTCCGAAGCGCTTAAGAAGCATCCCAAGGCTTTTGACCGTCTCTATGTCTCCATGGTGGACGCTGGTGAAAAAGGCGGTTTGCTCGCTGAAATTTTGTCCCGTGTGGCGACGTTTCTGGAAAACCGCCAACGGATGAACAAGAAGATCAAGTCGGCGATGA
>JAJNBN010000047.1 GCA_021156225.1 Verrucomicrobiota bacterium
CGATGCAGGGCATGAAATTGAAATTTTGTGTAGTTGTACGTGTTATAGCGAGCGGAAGGATAACGGAGGGCGGCAAGATGTGGCAGGGTGAGGGCATGACAAAACATGAATTTTGTCTCCATATAGCGCACATAGCGCATATAGGGATAACGGAGGCCGGGATTTGATGGCAGATTGGAGGCGTATGAAAGAGAGGGAGAAAGTCGAAGTGGTGAAGATGCCGAACGAACCATGGATCGGGCTGGACGGCGACAGGAAGACTGGACAGGCGATGGCGCCTGTCCCTCTACGCCACGCATTTCTGTCCTTCCGCAATGCGTTCCAGCCATTACACTCGTTGCATTGCATGAAGACCCGGTTTGTATCCAAAGGTTTGATGGCGGCCATCCTGGCAGCGCTCGCGCTCGTTCGCACTGAAGCGGCGGAGTTCCCCAAGCTCTACAATAGCGAGACGGATCTAAGCGTGAAGATCATGCCCGCCGAGGACGTGGTCAAGGAACTCAAGCTGCCGCCGGGGTTCAAGGCCACGGTCTTCGCCGCGGAACCCAATGTGCAAAATCCCATCGCGATGACGTGGGATTCGCGCGGGCGTCTCTGGGTGGCGGAGAACTACACCTACTCGGAACGCAAGGTGAAGTTCGAGATGAACTTGCGTGACCGGCTGCTGATCTTTGAGGATCGGGATGGTGACGGAAAGTTCGATCGCCGCACGGTGTTTTCAGACCAGGTGCAGATGCTCACCAGCGTGGAGATCGGTCTCGGTGGTGTCTGGCTGATGTGCCCGCCGCAGATGCTCTTCATCCCGGATCGCGATGGGGATGACAAACCGGATGGCCCGACGGAGGTAGTCCTCGATGGCTTCAATCCACCCGCGGAGAATTATCACAATTTCGCCAATGGCCTGCGCTTCGGCCCGGATGGCTGGCTGTATGGCCGTTGCGGGGCATCCAGTCCCGGAGAGATCGGCGCGCCGGGCACCCCCGCCAAGGAACGCATCCCTATGCGCGGCGGCATGTGGCGGTATCATCCGCAGACGAAAGTGTTCGAGGCGCTGACCTCCGGCACGACGAATCCCTGGGGGCATGACTGGAATAAGTTCGGCGAGCTGTTCTTCATCAACACGGTGAACGGGCATCTGTGGCACGCGATGCCCGGGGCGCATTTCGTCCGCCCGCACACGATTGATCCGAATCCGCACACCTACGGTTTGATCGACATGCACGCGGATCATTGGCACTTCGATACAGGCAAAAGCTGGACGGATTCGCGCGATGGCAAGGCGGACAGTTACGGTGGCGGTCACGCACACATCGGCATGATGATCTATCAGGGCGACAACTGGCCGATCGAGTATCAGGACAAGCTCTTCACGCTGAACATGCATGGGCGGCGCGTGAATCGCGAGATCTTGCAACGCGATGGTTCGGGCTATGTGGGCAAGCATGGCGAGGATCTATTGAACTTCACGGACAAGTGGTTTCGCGGCATGGAGCTGAGCTGCGGCCCGGATGGCAGCGTCTTCATCGCGGACTGGAGCGATACCGGCGAATGCCATGACAGCACGGGAGTGCATCGCGAGAGCGGCCGCATCTATAAGGTGATGAATGGCAAGCCCAAGCGCCCGGCCCTGCGCGATCTGCGGGTGCTGACGGATGGGCAACTGATCAATCTGCAACGGCACTACAATGTGTGGTTCGCCAATCAGGCGCGGCTGGAACTGGCCGATCGTTTCCAACGCGACACCCTGTTGAAGAGCTCCATCAAGGACGCGCTCGACCTCTACAAGGGGGAGCTGGATATCCCGCTCAAGCTGCGGATTTTCTGGGCGTTGAACGCGATGGGCGTGGCGGATGAGACATTCCTCCGCACGCAGTTGAGCAGCCGTTTGAAGCCGGAGGAAGAGTATATCCGCGCCTGGTCGGTGCGCCTCCTGACGGATAAATGGCCGCTCGATACGCCGATGAGCGAACGGCCGGTGGTCGGAGATACCGTGCAATCACCGTCGGTGATGAATCAACTCGTGCGCCTGGCGAAGGATGAGAAATCCGCTGCGGTGCGGCTGGTGCTGGCCTCAACACTGCAACGTCTCCCTGTAGCGCAACGTGCGGATCTGGCGACGGCATTGGTGACGCATAAGGAAGATGCGGATGATCATAATATACCGCTGATGATCTGGTATGGATTGATCCCGGTGGCCAATCAGCACCCGGAGCAACTGGCCGCCATCGCCGCCCGTTGCGAACTGCCGAAGACGCGGCAATACATCACCCGCCGTCTGGCCGAAGAGCTGGAAAAGAATCCGGCGTTGTTGAACACTGTTCTGCAAACCGCAGCAAAGAAATCGGATGCCTTTCAACTGGATGTGCTGACGGGATTGTCCGAAGCGCTGCGTGGCTGGCGCAAAGCGGTGAAGCCGGCAGCATGGGATTCGCTGGCTTCCTCGGCCAACAAATCACGTGATGAAAAACTGGTCGCCCTGGTGCGCGAGCTGAGCGTGGTGTTCGGTGACGGCCGGGCTCTGGATGATGTGAAGGCGCTCGCGCTCAACGGCAAGGCGGATATCGCCGCGCGCAAGGCGGCCTTGCAAACATTGATCGATAGCAAGCCTGATGACTTGCGGCAGATCTGCGAGCAATTGCTCAGTGTGCGTTTCTTGAATCCAGTGGCGGCACGCGGATTGGCGCAGTTCAACGATCCGATCATCGGTGACAAGCTGGTGAAAGCTTACAAAGGGTTCCATCCTTCCGAGCGTCCGCAGTTGCTGGCCACACTGGTATCGCGACCTAGCTTTGCGAAATCATTGCTGGATGCCATCGGCGCGAATGTGGTGTCGAAGGATGATTTGTCCGCCTTTCACGCCCGGCAGATCCGCAGCTTCAATGATGAGAAGCTGAATCAACAGCTCGGCGAGGTGTGGGGAGTGATCCGTGATTCCGATGCGGATAAGAAGAAGCTGATGGCGGAGTGGAAGGCGAAGCTCACACCGGCGTCGCTCGGCAGCGCGAACAAAAGCGCGGGGCGCGAAGTCTACAATCTCATTTGCGCAAACTGCCATAAGCTGTATGGCGAGGGCGGCATCGTCGGCCCTGACCTGACCGGCGCGGGACGCGATAACATCGATTTCTTGCTGGAGAACATCATCGATCCGAGCGGCGTGGTGAACGCGGACTTCCGCATGTCGGTCGTGGAACTAAAGGATGGCCGCACCTTGAATGGTGTGATCCGTTCGAAGAATGCGCGCACGCTCTCGGTGCAGACGATGACGGAGCTGCTGACCATCGAGCAGACGGAAGTGGACAAACTGACGGAGTCCACGCTTTCGCTGATGCCTGAAGGTTTGGTGGAAGCATTGACAGAGCAACAGGTGCGGGACTTGATCGCGTATCTGATGAATCGCAGCCAGGTGCCGTTGCCGGGAGCGGCGAAGTGAGTTGAAGCCGTGCGCCTCTACGATGCTCATAATCATTTGCAGGATGATCGCTTCGGCAACAGGCAGGCGGAGTTAGTGGCGGCTGCTGAAGCGAAATGTGTCACGCGGATGGTGGTGAACGGCTCGTGCGAGAGTGATTGGGCACAGGTGCAGGAGCTGGCGAAGAAGTTCGTGATCGTGCAACCGAGCTTTGGCTATCACCCGTGGTATCTGAACGAGCGCACGGAGCGGTGGCGGGAGGAATTGGTGCGGTATCTCGATAGCACGCCGAACGCGGTGGTGGGTGAGATAGGGCTGGATCGGTGGAAACCGGAGCTGCCTTACGAAGGGCAGGAGGAGACGTTTGTTTGGCAACTGCGCCTGGCGGCGGAGCGGGACATTGCAGCGAGCATCCACTGCTTGCAGGCGTGGGGGCGGATGGTGGAATTACTACGCACCGAGCCACGACCGAAACGCGGGTTCTTGCTGCACTCGTATGGCGGCTCGGCGGAGTTGATCGCACCGATGGCGAAGTTAGGCGCTTACTTCTCTTTCCCCGGCTATTATTTGCACGAACGGAAGGAGCGGCAGCGCGAGGTGTTTCGGCAGATTCCGTTGGAACGCTTGTTGGTAGAGACGGATGCGCCGGATCAATCGCTGCCGGATGCGCTCAATCAGCATCCGCTGACCGATATGGCGCGCGGTAAGGCGATCAATCATCCGGCCAACTTGCGGGCAGTGTATGAAGGATTGGCACAAGTGCGCGGAATGGCGATGGAAGATTTGGCAACACAGGTGGAGGAGAATTTCAAACGGTTATTTGGTTAAACACCGACTCACTCCATTGGGGAAAAGAAAAAGGGCGACCATCACTGGCCGCCCTTTTCGCGCAAACTATTTTGAAACTCTTTAGATGAACTCGTTGATCAAGTTCTCCAGGAATTCCTGACGACCGCTGGTGTTGGCCTTAGCTTCGCCCTTCTTGAGCATGTAAGCCTCGAGCGTCTCGAAGGTTTCCTTGCCATCTTCGATGCTCTTGCCCAAGCCGCTGTCCCAAGAGGAATAGCGAGACTTGACGAACTCCGCGAGGCGACCGTCCTTGCGGATGGCTGCAGCGATCTTGAGGCCGCGGGCAAAGGCGTCCATGCCGCCAATGTGCGCGTGGAAGAGGTCCACTGGATCGATGCTCTCGCGGCGCACTTTCGCGTCGAAATTCACACCGCCCGTCGTGAAACCACCATATTTCAGGATGCCCAGCATGCACTGCGTGGTGAGATAGATGTCCGTCGGGAACTGGTCCGTGTCCCACCCTAGGAGCAGGTCGCCCGTGTTCGCATCGATGCTGCCCAGCGCGTTCGCAGCACCGGCCGTCTCGATCTCATGCTGCATCGTGTGACCGGCGAGCGTGGCGTGGTTCGTTTCCAAGTTCAGCTTGAAGTGCGGCAACAGGTCGAACTCGCGGAGGAAGTTCAGGCACGCGGCGGCATCGGAATCATACTGATGTTTGGTCGGTTCTTTCGGTTTCGGCTCGATGTAGAACTGGCCTTTGAACCCGATCTTCTTCGCGTAATCCACGGCCATGTGCAGGAACTTGGCGAGATGCTCCAGTTCGCGCTTCATGTCCGTGTTCCACAGCGTGGAGTAACCTTCGCGACCGCCCCAGAACGTGTAGCCTTCGCCACCGAGTTCATGCGTCACTTCCAGCGCCTTCTTCACTTGCGCGGCAGCGAAGGCGAAGACATCCGAGTTGCAGCTCGTGGCCGCACCGTGCATGTAGCGCGGATGCACGAAGAGCTGGGCCGTGCCCCAGAGGAGCTTGATGCCCGTGCGCTTCTGCTGCTCTTTCAGGAGGGCGACGATGGTATCGAGATACTTGTTCGATTCGCGAAGGGACTTGCCGTGCGGCGCGATATCGCGGTCATGGAACGCGTAGTAAGGCGCACCGAGCTTGTCCACGATGTCGAAGAACACGGGCACGCGGGCCTTGGCGGTGTCGATGACGTCCTTGCCGTTATCCCACGGGCGGATCGCCGTGGGCGCGCCGAACATGTCACCGCCCATACCGCGCATCGTGTGCCAGTACACCACGGAAAAGCGCAGGTGCTCCGCCATGGTCTTGCCTTCGATCTTCTGCGAGGGGTTGTAATGCTTGAACGCGAGCGGGTTCGTGGACTTCGCCCCCTCGAACTTGATCTTCGGGATGTCTTTGAAATAGGACATAATTCTCTTTCAGTACAAATTGACTGCTTCGTGCATTTGTTGCGTTTAACGAATGGAACGACTGTAAACACGGGCGAAGACGTGGCAAGCCGGTAAAAGCACCCTAGGCTTTGCAAAATCCACCGGGAAATCGGCGGCCAAGAAGAGCAGAAAGCGCAAAAGAAAACCCGATAATCACCGCGCAAACAAATTCCTGATAATATCTTCGATCGGCACTTCTTCGATATCGATATCCCTCACCGGCAACGCATCCAGCAGCCCTTTGCATGCGGCGATGACACGATCGCGCTTCACCTTCAGCTTCACGCTGGTCACCGTCTTCTCCACGATCTCCCCAAACTCTTTCAGGCATTCCTCACTGCAGATCAAAGGCTGCTCCGTCTGAATAGTGATGAGCTTGAAATCAGCGAAACGGTCCAAGATCTCGCTCAGTTTTCCATCAAAGAAAATGGTGCCCTTATCGATAATGATGACACGCTGACACAGCTCCTGGATGTCCGCCATGTAATGGCTGGTGAGCAGAACCGTCGTCTTGTTCCGCTTGTTGTGATCGCGCAGAAATTCACGCACCGCCTTTTGCGAAACGACATCGAGGCCAATGGTCGGCTCATCTAGGAACAGCACCTTGGGCTGATGCAACAAGGCCGCCACCAGTTCCAGCTTCATGCGCTCGCCCAGGGATAGCTCACGTACCATCGTGTTAAGCTTGCTGCCCACGTCGAGCAGTTGCGTCATCTCATCCACGCGTTTATTGAATTCTTCCGGCACGATGCCGTAGATGCGGGCGTTCAGCTCCAATGATTCACGCGCGGGAAGATCCCACCAGAGCTGGTTTTTCTGTCCCAGCAACAAGGCGAACTGCCGACGATAGCCATCCGCACGTTCCCACGGTGTGAAACCCAGCACGGAAGCCGTACCACTGGTAGGATGCAACAAGCCGGAGAGAATTTTGAGCGTGGTCGTCTTGCCTGCACCATTAGGCCCGAGAAAGCCGACGAGTTCCCCCTCCTCCACGCGGAAGTTCACGTCCTTCACCGCATGCGTGGTTTCGTATTCGCGATGGAACAACCCCTTCACTGCGCCGGAGAATCCGGGCTGCTTCTTGTAGACGCGATAGGCTTTGTTCAGCCCCTGAGCTTCGATGACGGCCATGACGCAGGAAGTATGTGGGGAAGGCGGAAAAAGTTAAAGCGTTGAAGCGGTTAAACCACTTCAACGCTTTATCATGAAAATATTCGCAGACTAGCGCAGCAACTGCTTCTCGAGATAGCTCACCACTTGTCGCACATTGGAATCAATCTCCATGCGGTCCTTCACCAAGCGGCACGCGTGCAACACGGTGCCGTGGTCGCGACCGCCGAAGGCTTCACCGATGGTGTTCAACGAGCTTTCGGTCAATTGACGAGAGAGGAACATGGCGATCTGGCGCGGGAAGGCGATGTTCTCCGGGCGGCGTTTGCTGCTCATATCCGCCAGGCGGATATCGAAATGATCAGCCACGCGCTTCTGGATGAGATCAATGGAGACGATGGTCTTGCCCTCTTCCTGCAACACTTCGCGCAAGAGATTCTCCACCATGTCCAGCGAGAGCTTCTTCCCCGTGAGCGAGGAATAGGAGATCACGCGGATGAGCGCGCCTTCCAAGCGACGGATGTTCGTGCGAATGCGATTGGCCAGGAATTCCAGCAACTCATCGGGCACCGTGGCATTCATGGAGTTCGCCTTCTTCTTGAGAATGGCGAGCCGTGTTTCCACATCCGGCGGCTGCATGTCCGTGACTAGACCCCACTCGAAGCGGGAGACCATGCGGTGTTCGAGATTTTGGATCTCGCTCGCCGGACGGTCGCAGGTCAGCACGATCTGCTTATGGCCCTCATGCAACGCATTGAACGTGTGGAAGAATTCTTCCTGGATACGCTCCTTGCCCGCGAGGAACTGGATGTCATCCATCAGCAACACATCCGTCTGGCGGTATTTCTTGCGGAAACGCACCAGTTGGTTGTTTTGGATGGCATCGATGAATTCGTTCGTGAATTTCTCAGACGAGACGTAGGCGACCTTCGCGCCCTTCTTGTGCGCCGCCACATACTGGCCGATGGCGTGCAGCAGATGCGTCTTGCCCAGACCCACTCCGCCATAGAGGAAGAGCGGATTGTAAGATTTGCCCGGAGACTGCGCCACGGCCAAGGCCGCCGCATGGGCGAAATTGTTGTTGTTGCCCACCACGAAGGTATCGAACGTGTTCTTGGGATTGAACGACGGATCGGCTTCGGCGGGAGCGTGGTGATGATTCCGCTCGGCCGCTTCGGCATGCTTGGCCTTTGCGGGAGGCGGAGTGACCGCCACGGCGCGGGCAGCCACGGGTGCCTCTCCATTGCCCACCACAAAACGGACTTTTAGCGCCCGTCCGGCGGAGTGCATGAGCACGTCCTGCAGGAGGCCGATATAGTTGTCCGTCAGCCAGACCTCGCAGAAGTCGTTGGCGACCTCCAGAGTGATGGAATCCTGGGTCAACTCGGTCGCCTTTAACGGCGCGAACCAGAGATTGAAGATATCCGAGTTTAACATGGTCCGGAGGAGCCCTTGCGCCGCCGACCATACTTTTTCAACAGAATCCTGCATGATGCGATTAGTCCCCTGAATTTCCTGCGTTTTCGCCCAATTATTCACTGTTTCCTGTAACTTATCCGTAACCGACATTTAACCAGCTTAACCCGGCCATCAGGCCTCACCGCCGCATCTTGCTTTTCGCCATGTTTTTAGCACCCCTGCCAAAACTCTGTTCTTTTTCCCTATTATCTCATTGATTATCAACGAGATACAAAATCATTCAAAAAGCACTATTTCGGTCAGTTTTTCAGGGTCAACCAGCCAACCCCAGTAAATCGGAATCGAGTGCGTTTGTTCTAGGAGATGCACCCGACCCAGACGAGCAATAGATATTAACTCTTATCCGCAAGTTATTCACAGGCACTTTTTTTCTTCTTTTTTCTGCTTGCCTAAACAAGCCCAAAATACTTTAGGGCCAAAAACATGGGGTCTTTACCCCATGCTCGGCTTTGTTCTCTAGCAGTCGTAATACAAGGAGAATTCATACGGATGCGGACGGAGCCGCAACGCGTCATGTTCCTTGCGCTTTTGTGTGATCCACATCTCCAAAAAGTCCGTCGTAAAGACGTCCCCTTTAAGCAGGAATTGATGGTCTTTTTCCAGGCAATCCAGCGCCTCGCCGAGGGAACCGGGCACATTGGGCACTTTCTTCAGTTCCTCGGGTGGCAACTCGTAAATGTTCTTATCCAGCGGCTCACCCGGGTCGATCTTGTTGATCACCCCGTCCAGACCAGCCATCAGCAAGGCCGTGTAGCACAAGTAAGGATTCGCCGCGGGATCGGGCGGACGATACTCGATGCGCTTGGCTTTCGGACTTTCCGAGAAGGTCGGGATGCGGATGGCCGCCGAGCGGTTGCGTGCGGAATAAGCCAGATTCACTGGCGCTTCATAGCCGGGAACCAGACGCTTGTACGAATTCGTCGTGGGGTTGCAGATCGCGCACAGCGCCTTCGCGTGCTTCAAAATGCCGCCAATGTAGTAGAGCGCCATCTGGCTCAGGCCCGCATACTCATTGCCGGCGAAGAGCGGTTTGCCCTTCTTCCAGAGGGATTGATGCGTGTGCATGCCGGAGCCGTTGTCGCCATAGAGCGGCTTCGGCATGAAGCTCGCGGTCTTGCCGTGCTTACGGGCCACGTTTTTGACGATGTACTTGTAGAGCATCATCGTGTCCGCCGTTTTCACCAGCGTATCGAAACGAAAATCGATCTCTGCCTGGCCCGCAGTGGCCACTTCGTGATGCTGGCGCTCCACCTTGATGCCGAGCGCTTCCATCACCAGGCACATCTCCGTGCGGATATCTTGCTGTGTATCGGCAGGTGAAACGGGAAAGTAACCTTCCTTGTGCCGGATCTTGTAGCCGAGGTTTGGCATCTCATCGCGACCCGTGTTCCACGCGGCCTCTTCAGAATCCACGGAGTAGAACGTGCCGTTCGCTTTGCTGTCATACTGCACGTTGTCGAAGATGAAGAACTCAGCTTCGGGACCGAACACCGCCGTGTCCGCCACGCCCGT
The DNA here is from genome assembly GCA_021156225.1 of Verrucomicrobiota bacterium. Taxonomy (GTDB): domain Bacteria; phylum Verrucomicrobiota; class Verrucomicrobiia; order Limisphaerales; family JAEYXS01; genus JAEYXS01. Next base: position 9,752 of record JAJNBN010000047.1, read on the forward strand.
GCTCTGCAAATATTTTTCACCGCGTTGCGCTATGCCGCGCGGATCGCGGTTATATGCTTCCTTCGTGCCCGTCTCCGCGATGGTGCACGTGAGCGAAAGCGTCGGCACGGCGCAGAAGGGATCGATGAATGCTGTGGCGGGATCGGGCATCGCCAGCATGTCGGAAGCTTCGATGCTCTTCCAACCGCGGATGGAGGACCCGTCAAAGCCGAAACCATCCTCAAAAACTTCCACCGTCAATTCACCAGTCGGCACACTGAAGTGCTGCCACGAGCCGAAGGTATCCACAAACTTGATGTCCACCATCTTCGCACCGGCCTTCTTGGCCAGCTCGAGAACTTCCTTGGGAGTGCTCATGAACGTCGTTTGCTATCGGGTTGCAGTTATGTCTGGAGACGAGAAACCCTGCCTTGCTTTCACAAGGCAGGGAAAGTTGAGCGCGGATTATACCGCCTGATCGCCGGTCTCTTCCGTGCGGATGCGGATGGCATTCTCGATCGGCAGCACGAACACTTTGCCGTCACCGATCTTGCCCGTCTTGGCCGCGCTGATGATCGCTTTGACGGCGCCATCGACATCACTGTCCGAGAGCACGATCTCGATCTTGAGTTTGGGGAGAAAATCCACGGTATATTCGCTGCCGCGATAGATTTCCGTATGCCCCTTTTGACGTCCGAAACCTTTGACCTCGGTAACCGTCAAACCTTCCACGCCGATGGCAGTCAGGGCCTCTTTGACATCTTCCAATTTGAACGGCTTGATAATGGCTTCGATCTTTTTCATGAGCGTTCTTTTTTGTGTCGGAGTGAAATACTAACAACGAACCTCCCTCTGTAAACAGGAAACCGACGATGAAAACTTTTCACAGTTGGAGGGTTGACTTTCAAGGCTCGATGAGGCGCATGCCCACTTCATAAAACTTTCTTGCTTTGCCTCCACGCGCAAGATGCTCATGCTCTGCGCCGATGAGCTGGTGGTACAAACAATTGGTCCGTCCCGCACTGTTCGAGATGGATTCGGAAGCGGCGCACAATCTCGCGCTGGAAAATCTCGCGCGCGTGAGCCATGCGCCGGTGTTGTGCGAAGCGATGGCGGAAATGTTCAGCGCACCGCCCTTGCCGGTGAAATGTTTCGGACTCGATTTTCCTAACCCTGTCGGCCTCGCCGCTGGCATGGACAAGCGTGGTGTGGCCATGCCCGCCTGGGCTGCGCTAGGTTTCGGTTTTTCCGAAGCAGGCGGCGTGACGTGGCATGAACAGCCCGGCAATCCGCAGCCGCGTATGTTTCGCGGCATTCCCGATGAAGCCCTGGTGAACCGCATGGGCTTCAACAACGGTGGCGCCCCTGCCCTTGCCGCCCGCTTAAGCGAGTGGAAGCAAAGTGGCCGGTGGCCCAATCATCCCGTCGGCATCAATCTCGGCAAATCGAAGATTACCCCGAACGAACAGGCGGCAGAAGACTACGCGAATTCCTTCCGCACGCTCCTGCGCCAGTTGCAGGACAAGAGCGCACTGGACCAAATCCTCCTCGCCTTGCAGCAGATCAATAGTGAACTCGCGCAGCAAACTGGCTTTGAAAAGAAACCGGTGCTCGTGAAGGTCGCACCTGACCTTACATTTGATGCATTGGATGAAATGCTGGAACTGGTCGGGCCTCGACAACTCGCGGGCATCGTCGCCACCAACACCACCATCGCGCGTCCGGAGACGAAAGAGCCCAAGCTCAAGGCCATCTATGCGGAAATGGGCGGCTTGAGCGGACGTCCTTTGCGCCAGCGCAGCACAGATGTCATCCGCCATCTCTACAAGCAGACACAGGGCAAGTTGCCCCTCATTGGCGTCGGCGGCATCTTCACGGCTGAAGATGCTTGGGAGAAGATCTGTGCCGGGGCCAGCCTCGTGCAAATTTACACGGGCATGGTCTATGAAGGCCCTGGCATTGCGAAGGCCATCGTCAAGGGATTGAAGACCAAGGTTGAAGAGAACGGGATGAAGAGCATCTCCGACGCGGTGGGGACCAAAGCATAAGCGGGACTGGCCATCGCTGGCCAATCCCACTCGAAGTTTATTGGGATTTCCTTAGAACGAGAAGCCCAGCCCCACATTCAGCGCTACCGTATTGCCCAAGTTCAATCTCGCGTTACGGCCGTTTGCCGTTTGATCAAAGGAACCCACGTTCTGATACGTCACACCGGTGAAGAGGTTCATATTGTCCGTCAGCCAGAACGCAACCCGGGCACTGAGATATCCGCCTACGAGCAAATCTG
>JAJNBN010000588.1 GCA_021156225.1 Verrucomicrobiota bacterium
CCTCTGGGGCAAAGCGCGCTTCGGTGGTAAAAGCTATTATGGCATCGGCAACCAGATCGTTTACGCCATGCCGTTTTCGGAAGTGAAAAATGGCCAGGCGACGCAGATCGTGCAATTGAACCCACCGCATGATTAATGCGAGGGGTGTCCCGGAACACCACGGGCGTGAGGCCGGCCGTAGCCGTGCGTCACGCCCCGCGCTGTACCCCTGCTGAGGATATGCCTCTATGACCTTCGAACTCTTCGTCCAAAGTGCCATTATCGGTTTATCCATTGGTGCGATTTACATCCTCATGGCGCTCGGGCTGACACTGATGTTTGGCATGATGCACATCATCAACTTCGCCCACGGGGCGGTCTATATGCTCGGGGCCTTCGTCATCTATTATTTCTTCCATCTCTGGGGTATCCCGTACTCGCTGGCCTTCTTCATCGCGATGATTCTTCTGGGCCTGTTCGGTTTCGGGGTCGAGCGCTTTATTTACCGCACCGTCAAAGGCAACATCGAGCCGACCCTGGTCGCTTTACTGGCTCTGACCACTTTGCTACAAGCGGCCGGCTATCCGGTGTTTGGACCGTTGGACAAGAACGTGCCCTCAGTCTTCAGGGGAAATTACATCATTTTTGGCACGCCAATTTCCGCCGAGCGTCTGATGATTATTCCGGTGGCCGCAGTGCTGGTGGTGGCGTTGTACCTCTTCATCAATAAAACCAAAATGGGCGCGGCCATGCGCTCTATTGAGCAGGACAAAGAGGCCGCGGCATTACAAGGCGTGAACGTCAACGTGGTGAATGCCATGGCGTTCGCCGTTGGCTTTTCCCTGGCAGCTGCAGCGGGAGCGCTCATAGCCCCGATTTTCAAACTCGATCCCATGATGGGCGAACAGCCGCTCTTGAAGGCCTTCATCATCATTATTCTCGGCGGACTCGGTAGTATTCCCGGGGCCATCTTGGGCGGCTTGATCCTCGGCTTTATCGACTCGGTTGTGGCCACCGCCGTCGGCGTGGAACTGGCGTTCTTGCTGAGCTTCGTGTTCATCATTCTGCTGCTCCTCTTCAAACCTAACGGGCTCTTTGGCTATGAAGTCTAAAATCGGCATTGCAGTCGTACTCCTGGTGGTAGTTGTACTTGCCCTCTTTCTGCCGAATTTCGGTGGGCGGTATTACACGCAAATTTTCGTCCAAGTGCTCATCAACATCATGCTGGCGGCGAGTTTGCGTCCATCGCTACTGTGTGGCCAGCTCAACATCGGCCATTCGGCGTTTATGGCCATTGGGGCCTATGCCTCGGCACTGCTGGCCAAAAATCTGGGACTCCCTTTTGAGCTGTCCTTATTGTTTGGCGGTGCCCTGTCCGCTGCAGTAGGGCTCATCATGGGGTACCCCTCTCTCAGACTGCGTGGGGTCTACTTCGCCATGGTGACGGTGTCGTTTGTGGAGGTGATCCGCCTGATTGCCCAACTCTGGGTGTCGTTGACACGGGGTATGAGCGGACTGAGCGGCATTCCCAAGCCCAGTCTCTTAGGGATGGTGTTGACGACCAAGGCGAGTCAGTATTATCTCGCCTTAGGCCTGCTCGTCATTATCTTACTCATCCTCTACCGGTTGGAATACAGCCGCCTCGGGTTGATTTGGAAAAGCATCGGCATGGCGGATAATCTGTCGCAATCGTTGGGGATCAACGTCGCCAACTATAAACTGCTGGCGTTTACGCTGGGGTGTTTTTTTGCCGGCGTCGCCGGCGCTTACTACGCCTCCTTCTTTCGCTTCCTGTTTCCCCCGGAGTTTAGCTTTCTGCTCTCCGTCAACATTCTGGTCTATAACTTCGTCGGCGGCCGCGGACACTTTATCGGCCCCATTGTCGGCGCGGCCTTCTTGACGCTGCTCGTCGAACCCTTCCGGGGCAGCGCGTATGAGACGATTTTCTTTTCCATCGCTATGCTGCTGACTATCCTCTTCCTCCCCGGTGGCCTCATCACACTACCCGGGAAGCTGGCAGGACTCTGGAGCGGGAGCACAGGGAGCGCCCCCGCCACCAGTGCGGCGACATGACACGAGCACACACCACAACCCAGACGTGAGACGTGAGGCGTGTATGGCTCTTCTGGAAGCACGAAATCTGACCAAATATTTCGGCGGGCTCGCCGCCGTCAACCGGGTGGACATTACCGTCAATGCCGGCGAAATCGTCGGTCTCATCGGCCCGAACGGCGCCGGAAAAACCACGTGTTTCAACCTCCTCAGCGGCTTCTTGCCCCCAACGGCCGGCAGCATCACCTTCAATGGCGAAGCGCTCGTGGGGCTGAAACCCCACCATATTGTCAAACGTGGCCTGGTGCGGACGTTTCAGCTCACCACACTATTCCTGGACATGACGGTGTTGACGAATGTGCTCCTGGGGCTCCATCTGTCCAGCCAACGGGGCTTCGGGCGGGTCTTGTTGAGCCTCCGCTCCTTTCCACGCGAGGAAATCACCCGCACCCATGAAGTCCTGGAATTTACCGGGTTGGCACCGTATGCTGATGAACTGGCAAAGAATTTGCCTCACGGCCGCCAGCGCACGCTGGGCATCGCCATGGCGCTGGCCGCGCGACCGCTGCTGCTGCTGCTGGACGAACCGGTCACGGGCATGAACCTCGACGAAAGTCAGCAGGTCATGAATTTGGTCAAAACCATCCGAGATCGCGGCACCACCGTTCTCCTGGTGGAACATAACATGAAAGCAGTTATGGGCACGTGCGAACGTATTGTCGTACTCAATTTTGGTGAGAAACTCACCGAGGGCACTCCGAGCGAGGTCGGAAGCAATCGCGCGGTGATTGAAGCGTATCTAGGGTCGGGGGGGGAACATGCTTGAGGTGCGCGATTTACGCGTTCACTACGGGGCGGTTGAAGCGGTCAAAGGCGTATCGTTTCAAATCAATGCCGGCGAAATCATTAGTCTCATTGGCGCCAACGGCGCCGGCAAGAGCACGATCTTGCGTGCCTTGACCGGATTGGTGCGACCGAGTAGCGGGACGATCGAATTCCACGGGCGAGGAAACGCTGGAGATGGTCTACGAACACTTCCCGATCTTGAAGGAACGGACCAAACAGCGTGCCGGCTCATTGAGCGGTGGCGAACAGCAAATGCTAGCGACGGCCCGCGCCCTGATGAATCGCCCCCAACTCCTCATGCTGGACGAGCCCTCGATTGGGCTCTCACCTATCCTCACGGCGGAAATCGGCAAAATTGTGCAGCAGATTAATGCCATGGGGGTCACGACGATCCTGGTGGAACAGAACGCCATGCTCGCACTCACGCTGGGCCAACGTGGCTACGTGCTAGAAACCGGCAGTATCGCCATGCAAGGAGAAGCCCAAGAGCTGTTGCTGGATGAAGGAGTAAAAAAAGCGTATCTGGGCATCTGATACCGCACCCTCGTCTCACCTGTCAAGTAACGTGGTCCCTGGAGGATAGGAAAAAGCCCCTTGCGCCCATTCTGCAGGAGGCGGGCGTGCAGGATGATCAGCCCCCGCCAATAGATCCTTTGCGTATATGGGGCGTTGCACAATGGTGCTTTTGCGACACCCATGTGCAGGTCAATCACTACTGGCCGACTTTACTTCAAGATATTCAATTTTCC
>JAJNBN010000589.1 GCA_021156225.1 Verrucomicrobiota bacterium
CGCTAGGAGACAAGACCACCGCACCGATAAAAAACGGGATGGCCAGAAGACCACGCAAAAACGGCGTTTTCGCCTCGTCCCAATGGACCACGATAAAGATGAGGCTCACGAAGGGAACGAAGATATAGCCCAACCCCCACAAGATGGAGGTCCGAAAAGCCAGAATCAGCAGTTGAATGCCGAAGACCAGCGCTATGACGAGACCGATGACAGCACAAGCAAGTCCAAGGATAGCCATGATAGTTTTTGGTTGGAGGGTTTTATTGCAGTGACGACCAGCAAATCGCGCGGCAGCGCTTGGGGTGAATCAAGTGACGAGATTCACCTGATTGCACCACTCCAGATATTGTTGTTGATGAACTTTTCAGTTCCCGTCCTTTTGGTTGAAAACGGCCAAGCCGCAAACCGTAACTGCAAGGCCACTGTCAACCAGACAGTGGGGAATGAAAAGGAAAATGTGGCCAAGCTACGCGGAAACCACGGCCGCCGCGCTCAGGGAGCGCTCTTCACCCATTCAAACCGTGCCACCACCGGTTGGTGATCGCTCGGGAACTGGCCGTTCTTGATGTACGGCACGATATCGCTGCTCAACGGCTTCACCGTCCCCCGATAGAGGATCCAGTCGATGCGGCGACCCTGCTTGCCGATCTCCTTGAAGCCGTTGAAGGTATCCAGACCTTCGCCGGTGCGCTTCCCTGCGGTAAGCCAAGAATCCTTCAGCCCGGTCTCCGCTCCCGTGAGGATGTCGTAGGCTGGATTGGCGGTCGAAGTGCGTGTTGATCACGTAGAACTCCTTCTTGGTGTTTTTGTCGCGGAATTTCACCCACGTCACCATGCGCTTGTTAGTATTTCCCCAAGTGCTGGAGCCGATGACGTCGGGCGTGTCCGAGAGCCAGAAGTGGTCATACTCCAGCGGCTCGAAGCGGTCCACGCGATAGAAGATCGCCATGAACTCATTCCGGCTGCCACCCTCGCGCCCCGTGCCGATCCAGTTGAACTCCGGCATGTCCGCCGCCATGTCTTTGATCTGCTGATACATGCCCTCCTGCGTGCCCATGATATCGGGCTTCAGGCTGCGGACACATTCGACCAAGATCGGGCGCCGGTCCGGCCACGCGTTCGGCGGTTTGTAACCGGCGTAACGCACGTTGTACGTCATCACGTTCAGCGTGTTCGTCTCCGCCGCTTTCAAGGTGACGAATGGTACCAACGCGATGAACGACCACAGCAGTAGTAAATAACGTTGGTTCAACATTTGTATCTATCTGTGGCCATCTGTGGTTAAAATCCCTTACTGCGCATCCTTCGGCATGGGCATGTCTTTGCCCTGGCGGATGTATTGCCACAGCGCATTGATCTGCTTGTCCGCGCTACCGCCCAAGACATCTGTCAGCGGGCTGTTCCCCTGGTCGAAATACACCGGCATCTTCGTCTGCGGATCGATGCGCAAAGGATTCAACAACCAGCGGTGGAAGAACGACGGCAGCAAGCGCTCACCCGTGTAGGCGAAATTGATGCCCGCGCTCTCAAACACCTGCGTGGCCCCCAGCTTGCCGATGGCATGACATGCGATGCAGGAGAACCCGCCATCCGTGCCGATCAGTTGACGGCCGATCTCTGCCGCTTCCTTGTCGATCGCCGGTTCCGCCGGAGTCTTCGCTGGCAAGCCATGTTGCGCCGCCAGGCCATGCGCCACACCTTCCGCATATTTGGGGAAGCCCGGCATGCGGCCCTCGATCCACGGACGCGGCTTGTAATCCACTTCACCCGCGATGAAGCGCGTGGCCCATTCGGGCTTCAACTTGCCACCGAGGATGCTGAACACCGGGAAGCCCTCAAACTTGCCGTGGCATTCCATGCAATTCAGATTGCGCGCGTGCCGTTCGGCGAACTCCGCCGCCACGTGCCGCTTCAACGAAGTGCGGTCGGTCTGGGCGAACGCTTGCAATGCTGCGCGTTCATCCTTCGTGAAACTGAAGAACGGCGCCTTGCCGGTTTCCGTTTCCGCGAGACAGCCGCCCGTCCACTTGTCAGCCGTCAGGTCGCCGAAGCGTTTGCCTGCAAACTGATTGTTGTCCGGTCCGCTATGGCAGCTCAGGCATCCGGTCGTCGTGACCAGTTGTTTGCCACGTGCGATGGCATCCGCTCCGGCAGCAGGGGCGGCTGCGGGCGCATCCGCCTTGGAAAGCAGGAAGGCGGCGAGCTCATTGGCCTCCTCTGTCTTGAGGTGAAAATTTGGCATGCGGATCCACTCATAATGCTCGGTCGGCTTTTGCAGGAACTTCACCAGATCGCCCGGCGCGAATTTCTGCTTCACCTGTTTCAAAGCCAAGCGCTTGGGATCGGCCTTGTCCTCGGTCGGAGACACGTGACACGCCACACAATGCAGGCTCTCGAAAAGTTTTCCGCCCTTCACCGCCAGGTCCGCGGCGGGATCGGCACCCGTCGTCGCGGCGTCCTTCAACGAGGCCAGATAAGCGGCCATCGCCTCGGCATCCGCTTTCGCAGTCGCGCCATGAACCATCTTCGGCATCTGCGCCAGCGCCCGGCTCGCCTTGGGATTCTCGATCCAGTGGGCCAGCCAGGCAGCATTGCGGCGTGAACCGATGCCCTTGAAATCCGGTGCATCCAGCGCGAGATCAGGCAAGGTGGCGGGCGAAGGCCCCACATGGCATTTTACGCAACGGTTCTCGATGAAGAGTTCGCGGCCCAATCGTAGCTGCGTGCCTTTCATCAGTGCTTCCACTCCCGGCGTATGCGTCAGCACGCTCACCGGCAGCGGTTCATAAGCAAAGTCAGGCGAGGACCATTGCAGGCGCAAATAAGCGTCACCAGAATCCGGCGCCGTATATGTCACCTTGATGGGATTGAGCCCCTTGTTCAGGCGTGCCTTATTGCTCGGTTCGGTGACTCCGCTCGCCGCCGTGGCTTCCAGCACCACGTTGGTGTTCACCTCGATCTTCACCGTGCCGTTCAGTTCCGCCTTGAACGTGTAATTGTCCCGCAGGTCCACCGAGATGAAGCCATCCCAAGTGGCGGTGAATTTGCCGGGATTCAGGAACGGGCTGATCGGTTTCCCCAACTCGGCGAACAGCCAGACATTCTGGTAGGTCGTGGTGTCTGAAGCACCGTCCGCGGTGAATGTCACCATCAGGCCGGGATTCGTTTTAGGCGCGTCCTGCGCCATCAATGTCCCCTGGCCCGCGGTGAAGAGGGCCAAGGCTAGCCACAATGTCTGCTTCAATGTCATCACGAACTTCATGCTGTTTTCAGCCGGGTCGCCCGCATGAAAGCGCCCCGTTGTGTTTTCTGCCATTCATTCGACGCTGAAGCACCCGTCGCACTTCACCGCCGTCCAAAAATTACCGGCTTCATCGCACCCGACCGGCTTCTTCACTTCACCTCATTGATCGTCTGCAGCACATCCTGCTTGATGAACTGCCCATCCTTCGTGCCCAAGTTGAACTTGATCAACATCTGGTTCACCGGCTTCAAGTCGGCGAATTCCAGCGTCACCGTCTTGCCATCCGCCGAAAGCTTCGCGCTCTTCACATCGATATTCTCACGACCGGGCTTGAACTCATCATCGCGCGAGACTTCATGCCCGCCGTAGTTCGCTTCCTTCGTTTCACTGCGCGTGATCTTGCCGTTCACAACCTTGTCCGATCCAAACTTCATCAGATAATTCCACTGCTGG
>JAJNBN010000048.1 GCA_021156225.1 Verrucomicrobiota bacterium
TCCGCTTTCGTGAGCCGGTTCGTCACGCCGTAGTGCATGGGGATGAAAACCTGCCCGGCTTGCACCGAGGTGGTGACAAAGGCCGTGCATTGGATACGCCCGCGACGGGAAATGACCGCCACCATCGAGTTCGGTGTGATACCCAAGCGCGCCGCATCCGCCGGGTTCAGCTCAACGTAAGCATTCGCCGGATAGAGCGTTTGCAGCACGGCGGATTTGCCCGTGCGTGTCTGCGTGTGCCACTGAGCTGAGGTGCCGCGGCCTGTGAGCAAAATAAAGGGATACTCCGGTGTAGCGGGCTCGGCGACGGGCCGGGGATTCTCATAAAGGAACCGCGCCTTGCCATCCGGGGTGAAGTAATGGCCATCGACAAACAGGCGGCGCTCGGTGAGGTGCGAGGTTTGAGGTGCGAAGTTCGATTTGCCCACTGCCACATTCGCCCCTCGCCCTTCCTCCATCGCACTTTGAGGGAGGGGCCACTGGATGCCACCACTCTCATCCAGATGTTCGTAATCACGGATGCCTGTGATGTCACAGGGGCGATTCGCCGAAAAACGTTTCAGTATCTGGAAGGCCGCGTCCGGCGAGGTCCATTCCCGGAACAGGTTCTCGCAGCCCCAGTAATGCGCGATGAGGCGGAAGATGTTGAAATCACTCAGGGCCAGTCCCGGAGCCACGGAGACTTTCTTCACCAGTCCGAAGCGGCGTTCGCTGTTGATGAATGTGCCTTCCTTCTCCCCCCACCCCGCGGCAGGCAGCACCAGGTGCGCCTGTTGCGCCGTCTCCGTGGTGGCATACATGTCCTGCACCACGAGGAAATCGAGCTTGCTCGCGATTTCGCGGAAATGCCGCTGATTTACCCAGGAGTGTGCTGTGTTCGTGGCGATCACCCACAAGCCTTTGATCTTGCCTTGCGCGATGCCGTCCACGATCTGGTCATAGGCCCAGGAGTTCTTTGTCGGAATACGCTCTTCCGGGATCTGAAGCAGATTGGCGATGTCCGCCCGGTCTTCCGCCTTCAGGAAATCACGGCCACCAGGCAAACCCGTGACATTAGCGAACAGACGTGAACCCATCGCATTGCATTGGCCAGTGACGGAATTCGCACCCGTGCCCGGACGGCCCATGTTGCCGGTCATCAACGCGAGATTGATGATGGATTGGGCGGTGCGAGTCGCCTCGTGGCTTTGGTTCACGCCCATCGTCCACCAGAAGGAGACCGCTTTGCCTTTGGCAATCGTCTCGGCGCAATGATAGAGCTCGCCGACGGTCAGGCCTGTTTCCGCCGCCACCTTGTCCGGCGTGAACTGGCGGACGAACTCGGCGAAATCATGGAAGCCAGTCGTGTGATGCGTGATGTAGGCCAGTTTGATCCAGTGATTCTGGATCAGCAGATTCGCCAGACCGTAAAGTAGCGTGAGGTCCGACTTCGGTTGCAACGCCAGATGCTGCGTCGCCGCAGCGGCAGTCTCCGTGCGGCGCGGATCGATAACGATGATCTCCGGCTTCTTCTTATTCCGCAGCACCCGCTGCCACATGATCGGGTGGGCGATGCAAAGATTCGAGCCGATGAACACCAGCACATCGGATTCTTCAAAATCCGCGTAGGTGTAAGGCGGTGCATCGAAGCCAAAGCTCTGCTTGTAGGCCACGTGCGAGGTGGCCATGCACTGGCGGGTATTGGAATCGCAATGCAGACCGCCCATGCCGAACTTGAAGAGTGTGCCGAGAAAGGCCATCTCCTCCGTGCAGATCTGGCCGGTGCTGAGGAACGCAACACTCTCGTTTCCATGCTCCGCCATGATGCCCTTGAAGCGGCTCGTGAAGAGTTTCATCGCTTCATCCCACGTAGCGGGCTGAAGCTCGCCCCGTTCGTTGCGGATCAGCGGTGTCTTGGCGCGATCTGATGCATAAAGCGGCGTGAGTGCTTCCCAGCCTTTTGGGCAGGCCATGCCGAGGTTCACCGGATAACCGCTGCTGGGGCTTAGGTTCACCGCCACACCGTCCTTCAAATGGATATCGAGCGAGCAGCCCGTGGAGCAGAAGCCACAGACGCTGCGCGTCGTGGCATCGGGCTTCAAACGCGCGGGCACCTTGCCCAGCCCGAAATCGCCCGGATGCAGCAGCAGTTCCTCGGTGAGAGGCCCCTGCCATTGACGCAAGATGGTGTTGGCCTGTTCGCTCATATTGATCCCGGCATTTTGCGGGCGGCTTCGGCAACGAAGTAAAGGTGTCGCTCAATGATTTCTCCCGCCACGCAGAAGCAGAAGATCAAGGCGGCCATTCCTGCGAGCGGCACCGACGGGGACAAAAGGAACAGCGGCAGCAGTAGTCCGCTGATGACGGCTAATACCACACGACCGCGGAACAGTTCACCCAGAGGACGCGTCAAATGCAGTCGCGCTGACTTGCTCAGGGGTGCATCCGGCGAATGCTGGTGATTGGAGAAAATGGAACATTCGACCGCCAGCTTCACCGCGGTCAGCGTCAGCAGCACCACACCGAACGCGAACCGGTTCACGTTCGCATCCGCAAAGATCATGGTGCCCGCCCAACCGAGCAGCAACGCCGTGAGACCGAACTTGGGGAACGTCAGTGACGCGCTCCAGAAGGGCCGTTGCGTATCGATATAGATCATCGCGGAACAGAACACCGCAATGAGGCCCACGCCAGCGGCGAGCCACGCCGTCCAAGGCTGCTGGAGAACCACATGCAGACCGAGCACACCGATGAACTTGCCGAACACGATCAGTTCGCGACTCAACCAGGATCTCCGCCAGCCGAGGAATCCGCGCCAGGCTTTCAGCGGCTGGCCGAGGTGCAAGGTGCCTGCGACCATCCCGATGATGGAGATGAGCAGCGCAAAAATCGTCTGTCCCCGGTTCGCCACACCGCTGATCGCTTCGAACAGGCTCATGCCCACGCCCGCTTGTGTCAGCACCAGCATGAGAGAGAGCGGCACGTGTGCTTGGGCGGGATGCACTTCGTGGCTGTCTCCAGAAATCAAATCCGTGACCGGCTGCCGGGAACGGTACCGTGTAGACGGTGCGGTGATGGCCGGATCAGGCGTGCCCGGCAGCAGACCAGAAATGATCAGGGACGAAGCACGAATGTCGAAGGAATGCCCGATGCCCAAATGCGTGCTGGTTCCTTTGGTCAATCCCTCCAGGTTGAGCTTCGTTGCTGCCGCATCCTTCTGCCGGTAGCCCGAGATGATCTCCGCCTTGTCCACCACGGCGATGCGGATGGCTTCGTTCGGGCAGGCTTGCACGCACGCGGGAGCTTCACCCACTCCGAGGCGGTTCGCGCACATGTCGCACTTGCGCACGATGCCCAGACGTTCCGAATACTTCGGCACATCATAGGGGCACTTCATCACGCAGTACTGGCAGCCGATACATTGATCATCCAGATGGCGGACGATGCCGGTGAGCGGGTCCTTGTCGTAAGCCAGCACCGGGCAACCGTTCAGGCAACCTGGATCAGCGCAGTGATGGCAGGCCGTGGTGACGTGCTTGTGAAAAGATTTCGGCTGGAGAATGGAAACTTCATCCGGCTCGGTCTGGGCGGGTGGCGGGACCAGCAGCCCCACTCCGCGCCACGTCTCGTTCTCCTCCAGGCCGTTCAGGGAATGGCAGGCGGTGACGCAGGCCTTGCAGCCGGAGCAGACGTCCAAATCCACGTCGAAGGCGTATTGTTCCCCCTTGCCGGGCGGTTGCGCCGGCAACAGGCTCCGATACCGGGCCTCCATGGCGGGCGCGCTGTGGCCGTCGTGCCAGTTGGCGAAGCGTTCGACGGCAGTAAGCGACCGTTGCTCGGCGAGCAACTGGTCGATCAACGTTATTTTAGGTTCTTCTGCCACGAACTTCATGGGCAGCGCACGGGCGCTTAACCCGTCCTTAAGCACGCTAGAGGCCGAAGCTTCAAATCATGCCGTTCATATTTTTGTTAAAATGCATGAATTATATTCATACATATCAAATCCCCCTGATAGGCATGAATTTGAGCCAAAAACGGCTCCTTTAGAGAACTAATAACCCCGTGTGCCAGATGGATTTGGCGCGTTTGCATGGTCATATAATGACTGTTGTTTTTCGCCCACACTGACCACCACGAGCTAATGTGCGTGGTTTGGGCTGGAAACACATCCGCCCGTTCAGCAGGCAAGCCAAACGGGCGGATGGAGCGTTTCCGGATGCACGCCGGATTCGCGCGGAGGAACCGCTACCAAAAGGCTAGAAGCTGAAGTTCGTCTGCACGTAGAAGTAGTTCGCATCGGTCGAGCCAAAGGCCGCACCACTCAGCGACTGCTTCACATAGTCACCCCGGAAGAAGTGGCAGTAGGCCGCTTCCACCGTGATGTGCGGGGAGACCTGATAAGTAGCCACCAGATCGATTTCCGAGCCGACATAGCTGCTGTAGCCCGGATTGATGCCATAACCGGTACCCGGTGTGGCGGCGATACCACCACGACGCGCACCCGTCACCGCATAGAAGTTATCGCTCGTATCCGCGAGCCAGAAGAACTGACCTTCCAGCAAGAGAGTCAGGCGGGGAATGGGCTTGATGGAGGTCTGCAGGCGGACGTTGTGAATGTTCTGCAGGGAGACGAAATCCATGAACCCGTAGAACTTGTGGTTCGTGGGGAACAGGTTCTCAAACGTCTCGTGCTTGCCGTCCGTCGGATTGCTGTCGCCGGAGGCATAGTTGTATTCCACACCGACGCGTGGCGTCATGGACATCTCGGCCCAGGTGTAACCGCCACCAGCGAACAAGGCGTATGCCTCATGACTCAGGCTTGCGGTCGCGGCCGGCAAAGCCGTGTCATTAAAATGGCCGAACTGGGCCATCAATTCATACGTGTAGTCCCAGTTACCGAGCTCGCCGGGATTGGATTTTCCGCGCAGACCGATGGTGTAGATGTCACGCGCCGAGGGCGTCGGCACAAGGTTGCCCAATTGCAACGCCGGCGATTGGGCGTTGGCGTTACGGGACAGGAAATAGATGTCCGTGGTCTGCTTCGGCACCTTCTTGGTGGTCGCATACATGCCGGAGAACGTCTCGTACTCGTTCGACACGTTGAAGTTATTGTCATCTGGAACGACCAGACGACTGGTAAAGAAATCCGCGCCGAACCACGGATTCTGCCAGCGCAGCTTGGCGGCATCAAACGTACGGCCGATGTTGTTCCACGCGAAGGCACCGACGAGGCGCTCATCACCGTAGGACAATTCCTGACGGCCGATCTTCACCGAGAGCGGGAACTCCTTGTGATTGCCGATGGTCACAAAAGCCTGGTGCAGATCAATCGGGCCATCGGACTCGGCGTTTGGATTGCGATCATCACCGGTGCTGCTGCTGTGGCGGCCTTCCACCATGGCGCTGAACCATTCACCGGTATAGCCGACACGCGGGCGGACACGCAACAGGAGGTAGGAATTATCCACATCCGCGCCGTGATCGCGGAAATCCAACGAACCGGGCGCACCCGCGATGACGATGTTATCCTTCACTTCATAACGCAGGCGGACTTGGGCACCGACATCCCAAGCAGCCATGTAAGGATCATCCTTGCGCAGATAATCATTCAAGAAGCCTTGGCTGGGGCGAACAGGCGCGGTGACAGTGAAATCACCGGCGTATAAGGAACTGGCGGCGACTAGGACAAAGGCACTCGTAAGCAACGTGGTAGTGTGTTTCATGCTGGGCGATTTCTATGTGGTTGGGTTCAGACGGAGTGTAACAAAGACTCTTTGGCAGGGGCATTTACCGGCAGAGGCAACTGCGGTTTGGGCGGCGGTGGTGTAACGGTAGCGGACGGCGCGGGCGGTTGGGCCGCGGCAGCCTGCTTATGCTTGTTCTTATGCGCGTGGATCTCCAGGAATTCGATCAGACGTTCGCGTAGCGGATAGTAATCCGGGTGTTCCATCACGGCCTTGCGTTCGCGCGGCCGGGGGAAGTTCACTTCGATGATGTCGCCGACTTCCGCTTCTGGTCCGTCGGTCATACACACGATGCGGTCACTGAGGAAGAGCGCTTCATCCACGTCATGTGTGACCATGAGCGCAGTCTTCTTGTCTTTGCGCCAGAGTTCGATGAGCACCTGCTGCAATTCATAGCGGGTAAGAGAATCGAGCATGCCGAAGGGTTCGTCGAGCAACAACATCTTGGGCGAGAGGGCGAACGCCCGGGCGATGCCCACACGTTGACGCATGCCTTGCGAAAGTTCAGCCGGCTTCTTGTGCATCGAATCACCCAGACCGACGACCGTGAGGTAATATTCCACGATTTGTTCGCGCTCTTCCTTATCGGCCGTGTAGAAGACTTGATCCACACCCAGCTTGACGTTTTCAAAGGCCGTCATCCAGGGCAGCAAGCAAGGCGATTGGAACACCACACCGCGATCCGGAGCAGCGCCGGTCAATTCTTTACCGGCGAGAATGATGCCGCCGCCGGTGATGTCATTCAGACCGGCGAGCATCGAGAGCACGGTGGACTTGCCGCAACCGGAGTGACCGATGAGCGTGACGAACTCGCCCTTCTTGATGTTCAGGTTGAAATCTTTGACGACGGCCACCGGCCCTTTGGGCGTGGGGTAGATTTTCGTCAGATTGGATAGCTGTACGTAGTCGCTCATACTTCGACCTCCACTTTCTCGACTTTCACTTCACTGCGGCGACGAGGCCGGGGCTTGGGACCGAACAGCTCGCGGGTCACCGACAAATCCTCGGGTTCGATGTCCGGCAGGACGAGCTTCTTGGTCACGGCGGCTGTGCGCTGCTGGCGGGAACTCAAAAGGAAATCAACCACATCCCGACGGATGCGCTTGAAGACCGGATCATGATTGATGGCCTTGCGGTCACGCGGGCGTTCGATATCCACCTGGAAGGAAGGCCCAAGCGTGGCGTTCGGGCCGGCGGTCAGCGGGATGATGCGGTCGGCGAGATAGATGCCTTCATCGGGATCATTCGTGATGAGCACCACCGTCTTCTTGTTCTCCTGCCAGATGCGGGAGATCTCATCCTGCAACGTGGCACGGGTCAAAGCGTCCAAGGCACCCAGCGGTTCATCGAGCAACAAGATTTGCGGATCCATCGCGAGCGCGCGGGCCACACTCACGCGCTGGCGCATGCCGCCGGAGAGTTCGCTGGGTTTCTTGTCGCGGGCAGGCGTCAGGTTCACCATGCCGATGTAGCGTTCCACATGCTGCTGTTTCTTGGCCACCGCCCAGTTGGGGAAAATCTGGTCCACCGCCAGATAGATGTTCTCGTAAACGCTCAACCACGGGAGCAGCGAATAATTCTGGAAAACCACGCCGCGATCCGGGCCGGGCTCTTTGATCTCCAGATCGTTCAGCGTCACCGTCCCGGTATCGGGATGGATGAGCCCGGCGATCATGTTCATCAAGGTGCTCTTGCCCGCGCCGGAGTAACCGACGATGGCCACAAACTCGCCCTTCTCGATGCTCAGGTTCAGGTCCTTGAGCACTTCATTGCGCTGGCCTTTGGGCCCGAAACCCTTGCTGACGTTTTTTAATTCAAGAAATGCCATGGCATTCGGTTTTGAGGTTTGCCTTAAGCGGTCTTGAAACGGCGCTCCACCACACTCATCAGGCGGTCCAGCACGAAGCCGACCAGACCGATCATGAGGATGCAGAGAATGATCTGCTCATAGATGAGCGCGTTGTACTGCTGCCAGAGGAAGCCACCGACACCGGGACGGCCCGTGAGCATCTCGGCAGCCACGATCACGAGCCAGGCGATACCGAGGCTCAGGCGGAAACCGGTGAACATGTAAGGCAACGTCGCGGGAATCATCACCTTGGTGAGCGTCTTCCAGCGGGAGAGCTTCAACACTTTGGCGACGTTCAGATAATCCTGCGGGATGGCGCGCACGCCGACCGCCGTGTTCAGCACAGTGGGCCACATGGCGCAGATGGCGATGGTGAAGAGCGCGGCGAGATCGCTCGCATTCTTACCCGCACCGAGGAAGAGCACCATGCCGAGCGGCAACCACGCGAGGGGTGACACCGGGCGCAGCACCTGGATGATCGGATCGGTCATCTTGGTAAATGCTTTCGACAGACCGAGGAAGAATCCGAGCGGCGTGCCGATCAGAAGCGCAATGAAGTAGCCCTTGGCCACCAAGATCAGCGAGAGCCAGGTGAAGCGCAGGATGCCCTGGTCCAATTCGCCACGATGGGCGAATGGTTCCATGACATACGGCTTGCTGGATTCCCATGTCTCTTTGACGTTGGGCAAAGCAGCGATAGCACCCACACGCTCTTCCGAGGTGACATTGCCTTCAGCATCCTTGACGACGACTTTCTTGCCCGCCAACAGATGCCAGGCCCCGATCACGACCAGTGCGCCGATGAGCGGCAGAATCAACCAGTCCAGTTTAAATGGTTTCATAAGAATTTAAGTTCAGCGGGAAATTTCAGCGGTCTCTGATTCAACGCGGACCACGACAGTGGTGTAAGTTTCCGTCTCACGTTGTTTCTCCATCCAAGTGGCAGCCGCAGCGATCAAGGCCACACTGGAGGTCACCAGAGGAGAGATGATGGTCTTAAGCAAAGTCAGACCGGTGGCCTGATGGTGATACCACACATCACCTTGATTGATGATTGCTTGCAGAATCCCCACCGGCAACCCGACCTTCAAAACACGCATCCATACGACGCGCTGACGCAGCGCTGCGAGCCAGAGGTTGCGGTTGCCGGTGGAGGATTTCATATTCTGCGATGGATCGTTCGGTTATCAGCCCTTGGCGTTGTTCACCGCGAAGCCCTTGGCATAAGCCTCGAGATCGCCCTTAGGATCAAACTTCACTCCGTCGAACATCTCCCAGCCGGAGTCGTCTTGGGCGCGATCGGTCACGCCGATCTCCTTCATCGCCTCGGTGTAGATGTCACCACGCATGACCTGCTTGGCCACGCCCTCGTAATCCGGCGCACCACTGACCATGCCCCAGCGGCGGAACTGGGTGAGCCACCACTTGGCGTAAGCGGGCTGCGGATAGTTGCAGTTACGCTTGCTGTAATGCATGTAGAATTCATCCTGGATCGTACGGCCATCACCGTAATCCATCTTGCCCAGCAAACGGCCGAGGATGGTGTCCTTGTCGCAGTTGATGAAGTTCGGCTTGCTGACGATCTCGCACTGTTCCGGGCGATTGTTCAGATCATCCAACCAGACGCTGGCTTCATGCAGACCTTTGAGCACGGCTTTCACCGTCTTGGGATTCTTGCCGGCGAAATCGCCCGTGAAGGCGCAGACCTTCT
This sequence comes from Verrucomicrobiota bacterium, assembly GCA_021156225.1. Classification (GTDB taxonomy): domain Bacteria; phylum Verrucomicrobiota; class Verrucomicrobiia; order Limisphaerales; family JAEYXS01; genus JAEYXS01. The sequence goes on from JAJNBN010000048.1 coordinate 9,284, forward strand.
CCGGATGATCCTTCCAAATGTCCTGGGTGGTGACAGAGGTGTAGCCGATCTTGTCCGCGATGGCGCGGGCATTCCACGGTTCACCGACGCAGAAGCCGTCCATTTTGCCGATCTTCATGTTCGCCACCATTTGCGCGGGCGGGATGGTGATGAGGGAAACGTCCTTGTCGGCATTGATGCCACCAGCGGCAAGGTAATAACGCATCCACATGGCGTGTGTGCCGGGCGGGAATGTCATGGCAAAGGACATGGGCTCACCGAGTTTCTTGGCTTTTTCCACGAAAGGCTTCAAAGCCTTCGGATCGGCCCCGACCTTGCCTTTGAACTCGGCCTTGAGCGTGATGGCCTGACCGTTGCGGTTCAGCAACCACGGAATCACCATCGGTTTCTTCGGTGAACCGAGCAGACCCATGGTCGAGGCGATGGGCATACCGATGAGCATGTGGGTCATCTGGTTGTCACCGCTGGAAAGGGAATCGCGGATGGCGGCCCAGTTGGCACCTTTGGCGATGGTGACGTTCACCCCGTATTTTTTGAAGAAGCCCTTCTCGGCCGCGATGACGAGCGGCGAGCAATCGGTCAGCGCGATGATACCGCAGCGGAGATTCGCGGTCTCGGGTGCATCACTGGCGTAGGTGCTGCCGACCCAGCCTTTGGGCAGGCCAGAGAACAAGGCACCGAGCGTCAGTCCCTTGGCGGAGACGCCCAGAAATTTACGGCGGCTAAGAGAGGAGTTGGTTGGCTTCTGTTTCATGGATTCGATTTCAGGAGTGTGTTTGGGAACGGACGACCTTGATGGGCAAACGCCGGCGGGCAAAGCAGGCGACGGCGGTTTCCAGTGCAGACTTCCCCGCACTGCATTCGGAAGCCGCCAGCAAGAGGATGCGCGACCAACCGCCGGAGCGGTTCGGACGCGTACCCAGACGGGCTGGAACAGTTGGCTTCTCGATCACCATGCTGTGTTGCTAAGCTCCGTCTGTGCCATCCCTCTGGAATCCATGCCAGCGACAGGCACCTTTCTATCTCTCAGATTGATGAATTCGGCTCATGGACCGCATATCACCCTTGGTAGCAAAGCGAAACACAGCAGCGCACACTCCGGGAAGTGAGGAGTGAATGGTTCAGCAAGGCCTTGACGGCGACGGAGAGAAGTACAGGAATGACCACCTTTTTCAGAGCGCATGGTGAATTTTTAGCAATTCATCGATTTAACCACAGCGGAGGGATTAAAAAGATAACACCGCACAAAATATCCAGCAGAGACGAATGGCCTGGTTTTACAGGGCAAAAAGGAAGTAGACGAAATTATTTCAAGAGAAGAAGCAGCAAGACGATCACTATGGACAGCAGAAAGAAGAAGCCGAATTTGTAGAATTTGAGCGGGTCGCGCTCGATCAAGGGAGCGTCGGCATGGTGAAAGGGGCGAACTCGTTCCGGATGCTCGAGTTCAAACAGCATCTCACTATAGTTACCATAGCGGTCTTGCGGCTTCACCGCCAAGGCGCGCAATAAAATGGTGTCCAGCCATTGCGGGATATGATGATTGCTGCTGGATGCGGGCCGGGCCTGACGGAAGACAGGGGTTTGGAATGGTTCCACTTCACCATAGGGCAAGCGCGCCGTCAGCGCTTCATAAAGGGTGACGCCGATGGCAAAAATCTCCGTAGTTTCACTGAGCGCAGCTTCGTGAAAACGTTCGGGCGCCAGATAACTGGGGGTGCCGGCGCGACGGTTGAAGCTGAACACTTCGGCCACGCTACCCAAGTCGATGAGCTTGAAACGCAGTTCCGCGCCGGTGCCGATGACGACGATGTTCTCGGGCTTCAGATCGCCGTGAACGAAATCATGCCGCACGAGGAACTGCACTGCACTCAAGAGAAAGACGCCCAGACGCACCGCCTCTTCCACTGCCAGAGGTCCATGATCCT
>JAJNBN010000590.1 GCA_021156225.1 Verrucomicrobiota bacterium
CGAGCATTTGGCCCTCAATCTAAGTTTCCCCAAAATCCAAGTCAAACTGATAGCCGATGGGACTTATGAGGTCTGAAGCGGAACGAATGATGGGCTGGAACGGCCAATACTGGCGCAAATCGACCCAATACGTTACTTTTCCCCCGTGCAACTGGACGCAGTACAAAGTGCCGCCCAAGAACAATTCGGCAAACAAAGTCATCGTTATGGCAAAGGACACATCCTGCAGAACGTGGATGATGTCATCGCCGCTGCCAGCCAGATGGCCCTTCCGGCAAGGGCCGAGGTGCTGGATGTGGCCACTGGAGCCGGGCATACCGGACTCTATTTTGCCGGGCTAGGCCATCGGGTCACCTTGGCGGACATCGCTCAGCCGATGTTGGACCGGGTGAGGGAGACGGCAGCGGAGCGGGGTTTGCAGGTGACCACCCGTCAGCATGCGGCGGAACAGTTCCCGTATGCGGAGGCCAGTTTCGATCTCGTCACCTGTCGGGTGGCGCCTCATCATTTCAGTTCACCACCGGATTTCATCGCGGAAGTGGCGCGGGTGCTGCGTCCGGGCGGTTACTTCCTACTCATCGATGGCTCCGTTTTCGACGATGAACCGGAGGCAGAAGCGTGGTTGCATCAAGTGGAGAAATTACGTGATCCGAGCCATAACCGCCTGCTCTCACCGCGCACATGGACACAACTCTGCGAGCGGTCTGTGTTGCGCGTGACTTCCGTTGAGTTGAAAGAATTCAAGCAGCCGAACTTGGAATGGTATTTTGAGACGGCGAATACGCCGCCGGATAATCGCGTGGCCGTAAGGCGGCTCATCGAGACGGCCACAGACGCAGTAAGGCGTTGTTGCAAGGTCGGCGTGGAAGAGGGAAAGACGGTGTGGTGGTGGCCGCGATTGACGTTGATCGCGCGGCGATAACGAGGCGGCGATTTTTATTTTCTGCACCGCCTTCGGTTTTCCCAGTTTCGCTTTTGCGGGGGTGCGGTATCTTGCGTGCGTGCAGACGTTGTCTGAAAGACTGGCTGAAGCGGCCGCGTCGCCGCTCAACCAAGTGACGGTTCCTGATCTCTGGCAGCAGGAAGCGGTCACTGCTTTGCGTGAAGGCAAGGATGTCGTCGTGCATGCACCGACGGGCGCGGGGAAGACGCTCATCTTCGAACTGTGGTCCAATCAAGGGAAGAATCGCAATCAAGCGATCTACACGGTCCCGACGCGGGCCTTAGCGAATGATAAAATGGCGGAATGGCGGACACGTGGGTGGAACGTAGGCATCGCCACCGGCGATCTCTCGGAGAATCTGAGCGCGCCGATCATCGTGGCCACCTTGGAGACGCAGAAGAACCGGCTTATCCAAGGGGATGGTCCGGCGCTACTGGTGGTGGATGAATACCAGATGATCGCGGACCCAGATCGCGGCTTGAACTACGAACTGGCCATCGCCCTCGCACCGCCAAAGACGCAATTGCTTTTGCTGAGCGGTAGCGTGGGCAATCCGCAGGACGTGGTGAAGTGGTTGCGACGCATCGGGCGGGACGCGGTCCAGGTGCGGTATGAGAAACGGCCGGTGCCCTTGGAGGAAGTTTACGCGAACAATCTCAACTATCATGTGCCGAGTGAGGTGAAGGGCTACTGGCCGCGTTTTGTGGCGAAGGCGTTAGCAGAAGATCTGGGACCGGTGCTGGTCTTCACGCCGCGACGGCAGGCTACCGAGACGTTGGCCGCAGATCTCGCCCGGTATCTGCCGAACCCGAATCCGCTGGAACTGACACAGGAGCAGAAGCTGCTCGTGGGCGAGCATTTGGCGAAGATGTTGAAGTCACGCGTGGCGTATCATCACAGCGGGTTGAGCTATGGCGCGCGGGCGGGTGTCATTGAGCCGCTGGCGAAGGCGGGGCAATTGCGCTGCGTGGTGGCGACGATGGGATTGGCGGCTGGCATCAATTTTTCCCTGCGCAGTGTGACATTGGCTGGGGAGTCATATCGGCGTGACCAAGTGGAACAGCCTTTGCGACCAGATGAGATTTTGCAGATGTTCGGAAGAGCGGGACGGCGGGGAATCGATGAAGTCGGTTACGTGCTGGTGAGCAACAATAACATCCGCCTGAATGAAGGCTATGCCGCGCATCTTTCGCGTAGTGGCATGGTGGATTGGGGCGCGTTGCTGGGCATCATGGCAGCGGCGGCGGATCAAGGGCGCGAGCCATTCCTCGACGCTGTGCGTGTGCAGGAACGTCTATTCACCACTAAGCCCATTTTCCTTGGTGTTGAAGAATCGTTGAAACATCCAGTGACACCTTGCGGCTTGAAAACAGATGCGGAACGCGCGCGACATGTGGGCCAACGGTATCGCGAAATGCGGAACAGCCGAGGTGAGTGGGAAGTGCTGGCAAAGCCGCAGATGCGGAGCATCGGAGAAATTCGAATCGCGGAGATCAAGGTGGAAGAAGGGCAGGCGGTGCCGCAGTTGCGACCCATGCTGACGGAGCCGGCGGCCTTGGACAAGGTGGGCACGGGCCAGCTTTGCGAACTGGGTACGCAAGAGGGCCGCAAGATTTATGGGCGCGCGGTGACGGTGGCGGAGACGATGATGGGCGGGCGCGTATTCCTGGCGAAGTGGGTGCGACGGATGACGGGCTGGAATGGACGCGAGATGCCGATGCCGACATGGCAGGAAAAGGTGAAGAATATAGTCGCGGCGAAGATGGCGGAGCAGGGCACGGCGGTCATCCGTTTTGAACCGGTGGAGAATCGCATCGTGGCGCAGGTGAGCCTGGAGAACCTGACGACGGCGGTGCCGGTGGACCAGCACGGCGTGGCGCTGTGGAATCCGGTGATCCGCGATATTTTGCCGCCGGATTGCGCGGTGTGTGATCAAGTGGAGAAATGCCGACGGATACCTTCAGCCACGGGAACAGCTTTGTTATGGCGTCGGCTGGGACTGGTGGAGGCCAGCGGGAAGCCGACCTTGCGCGGACGCATCGTAAGCTTTTTCCAGCAGGGCTATGGGCTGGCAGTTGCGG
>JAJNBN010000591.1 GCA_021156225.1 Verrucomicrobiota bacterium
TCCTCCACGCTGCGGTTGCGATACGGGCTATCCTTGCCCGGTTTATCGGGAGCACCGCGATACTCGTCCGTCTCTTTCGGTGTCAGATCGCACACGTACGCCCTGCCCTTTTTGATGAGCTGCACCGCGTATTCGTAAATCTGGTCAAAATAATCCGAGGCGTAAAACGGCTCTAGGGATTTGCCCGCTTCATCCGGTTTTCCCACGACGGCAGCAAGATGGAAATCTGGTTTGCCGTTAACCGTTTTTGTCTCCGGCGTTTGTCCTTTGGACTTCAAGCCGAACTGGTCATCGGCCCAATCGCTAACCAGCCACTTCACATCCGCGATGATCGAATCCACGTACTCGACCTCTTCCTTGGTCGGATTCGTGTCGTCCATGCGCAGATTGCAGATGCCACCGAATTCATGGGCGATGCCGAAATTCAGACAGATCGATTTCGCGTGGCCGATATGCAGGTAGCCATTCGGCTCAGGTGGAAAACGGGTGATGCTTTGCTGGTGCTTTCCGGAGGCGAGGTCCGCGGCCACGATATCGCGGATAAAGTCCGTCGGCCGCACAGGTGCGGCGTTTTCAGAAGGCCCAACTGCATTTGCTTCGCTCATAATTGCCACTCAAAAACTGGAGCGGCATCCTAGGCAGACACATCAGGGTTGAATAGAAAAATTCTGCGGGTAGTCTGAACCTATACGACTCCTCGCCGCCGCTTCATCGCGCCCGGCAAAATTTGTATCATGCAGAACACAATCCGCGATTCTCAAAGTGAAGCTGCCGGGACAGAATCTCCCATGCTCGACAGCCTGAACCGTCGTAACTTCCTCAAATCGGGCGGTTTTGCCGCCTTGGCCGCCGCCTTGGGGGCTCCCATACCCTTCGCCGACAAACTTGCCTCGGGCCTTGTCCCCGAAGCCCTTGCCCAGGAAGCTGCTGCGATCACAGAGATTCCGGGCAAGCGCGGCCTGCGAATCCTCGGTGACCGCCCGTTGAACGCCGAAACGCCAGTTACCCTGCTCGATGCCAATATCACCCCCACCGAGCACCATTTCGTCCGCAACAACGGCCACGTCCCCGATCGCGCCGCAAAAAAAGACCTGACCGGCTGGAGCCTCACCATCGACGGTGAAGTGAACAAACGGCTCCAACTCACGCTCGATCAACTCAAGCAGAACTACAAGGCCCACACCCTCGCCTTGGTGCTCGAATGTGGCGGCAATGGTCGCGCTGGTTTCAACCCGCCCGCCAGCGGCAATCAATGGACGCTCGGCGGTGTCGGCTGCGCCCTCTACACCGGTGTCTTGCTGAAGGACGTTCTCAAGGATGCCGGCGTGAAATCCTCCGCCGTCTATCTTGCCTACATCGCGGAAGACCCGCACCTCAGCCGCCTGCCGAACAAGGATGCCATTTCTCGCGGTGTCCCCATCGCCAAGGCGCTGGATGAAAACACTCTCCTCGCCTGGGACATGAATGGCGAACCCCTGCCCGCTTTGCACGGTTGGCCGTTGCGCTTGATCTGCCCGGGTTGGCCGGCCTCCACGTCCGGTAAGTGGCTCAAGCGCCTCTGGATTCGCGACCGCGTGCATGACGGTACCAAGATGACCGGGCATTCCTATCGCATGCCCAAATACCCCGTGGCTCCCGGTACCGAAGTCCCCGCCGAAGACATGGTCATCATCGAGGAGATGCCGGTGAAGTCCGTCATCACCAATGTGGCGTCCGGTATGCAAGCTGAGGTCAACGAGCCGTTAGCTCTGCGTGGCCAGGCCTGGAGCGGCTTCGGCGATGTCACCGCCATGCATGTCAGTTATGACTTCGGTTCCACGTGGATGAAGTGCGACCTTAAGAAACCTCGTAACAAGTATGCCTGGCAACGCTGGACTATCGACATCAAGCTGCCGCAGAAAGGTTACTACGAGATTTGGGCCCGCGCCACCGATGTCACCGGCAAGATGCAACCCATGCTCGTGCCCGGCTGGAATCCCGAAGGCTACTGCAACAACGCCATGCATCGCATCGCCATCAAAGCCGTATGAGCCGTTCGCAGAATTCTATCTCTGTGTTGTTGGTAGCGGCCGCCCTCCTTTACAGCGGAGCGCAAGCCGCCGATGCCCCGCCCGCTGTTCCGGTCAACACTAATGCCATCCAGCAATTGAAGGCTGTCAAAGGCCGCGAACTCATTCTGGCCAATTGCCTCCCATGCCATTCCACAGCCGTCATTGCCTCCACCCACCAAACGCGGGAAAAGTGGGACCAGACCATCACGAAGATGCAAAAGCAGAACGGCATGTGGCCTATTCCGACATCCATTCGCACGCAGATATTGGATTACCTGGAAGCCACCCAGCCACCATCCGACCCCGGCTTGGACAAAGGCAAAGTGACGCCCTGGGCCACTCCGCTCTATCGTCCGAATCCGCTTTGGTGATCAGCGTTAGAGGAACTTCAACACCGTCGTCGTCTCGCCCTCTTCCCAGTTCCGCGGCGGCTTGCTGTTGATGGCCGCGATGTCCTTGATGGTCATCTGTCGGCCCAACGTCTTCACTCCCTTCACTTCCACCTCGGACGGATTGCACGTCTGCTGGTTCACCTTCTGATGCGGTGCCGGCTTGTAGCGGATGAACATCTGTTGCGGCGTGCCTTCCGTGAAGAACAGGACCTTCGACTTCTCCGGGATGCACGAGTAGTCACGGTTCATGATGATCCCGCCGAACGTGAAGCGCTTGATGTAAGTCGCCTCGCGGTTCGTATAGACCAGCGTGAACACCTTGTCGCGATCCGGTATCGCGATGAAGATGATGTCCGGTCCCACGAACAATTTCTCCTGCAGCTCGATCACCTTGTAATGCCCGTCCTTGAAGACTAGCATCAGTTTGTCGAACTTCGTGCAGTCGATCTTGAATTCATCGCCCGAGACCTTGTAGCCCACGTAGCCGGACTCGCGATCGTAGGACACCTTGAACGCCTTGAACGCCACGTCCTTCGCCTCGACCTCGTCGTAGCGGCTGGACTTCGTCAGGCGCGGATAG
>JAJNBN010000049.1 GCA_021156225.1 Verrucomicrobiota bacterium
AAGTTCACGGTGAAGGAGGAGGGAACGGTGCGGGAGATCCTGCCAGCCGGCACGTCCATCACGGCCGGTTTGAAAGACGGCAAATCAACGTATCAGATCAAAGGCGAGGAGGCGGCCCAAGAGGTGGCGGTAGGGTTGAAGACGTTCGTCTCGGTGAACGATCCGAACAAACCGAACGATGACGACATCTCGGGCACCAAGGACAAGAAGAAGGTGGGGGACACCTGGCCCTTGAACACGGAGATGGCGGTGAAGAATTTTGCCCTGAACAACTTGCAGCTCAAGAAAGAGGATGTGAGCGGGGTTTCCAAGCTGGAGGGCGTGGTGACGGAGGGGGATCAAAAGCTCCTGAAGATCTCCAGCAAGATCGACATCAAGAACGTCGCGCCGCCGTTGCCGCCGGGAATGGAGGTGAAGAAGTCCACCATCCAGGCGGAATTCTCCGGTTTGTTCCCGCTCAATCCCGCAGGACCTAGGGTGCAGAGTGCGGAATCGATGAAGATGGACTTGAAGGCCCAAGGGAAAATGCCGGATGGCCGGATGATGGAGATCAGCGTGAACTCGGAGCAGAAATCGACCAAGCGGATGAAGTTTGAGTAGGGGTGGTTTGCAGCTTAATAGCTTGAGAATACGGGTCTTGGGAAAATCACCCAAGGCCCGTTTTTATTGATGTGTCGGGAAACTTTCGGGCGGGGTGGGTGTTTAATCTGTTGAACGGAAGAGTGAGGCCCGGTGGGCCTCCGATCACCCGGTTGAACAAATTGACTGGAGGGTGGTCTAAATAGTAGTGGTGAACCGGTCCGGTCTGGCGGCCAAGGGAACGAAGTTCACAAAGGAGTTAGAAAATGCAGGCGATTTTGCACTGGCAAAGCCAAAGCACCTGCGTCACTGTAAAGGTCAAGCCATGAGTGAATTCCACGTGATCAAAGAAACGCTGGCGGCAACTGCCCGTCGGCGGCGCTGGCAACGGGGTTGGCGCGGATTTTGGAAGGGGTTTGTCATCGCCGGCATCGTCTGGCTGGTGGCGCTGATCTGCTACAAGGTGTTGCCGATGCCGGAAGGGGTTTTGTTCGGCCTGTTCTTCGCGGGGTGGATTGCGCCTTTGGCCGGTTTTCTGGTGGAGTATTCCAAACAAGTTTCCCTGAGCGAAGCCGCGCGCTGGCTGGACCAGGAGAAGCAACTCAAGGAACGCATCAGCACGGCGCTGGAAGTTTCTGATAATAAAAAGGATGGCGAGTGGCAGCGGTTGCTGATGACGGATGCGGCAGCGCATGTGGGGCAATTGAACGTGGCGCAGATGCTGCCGTTTAATCTGCCGAAGGCGGCGAAATGGAGTTTCATTTTATTGGTCATCACGGCGGGGTTGGGCCTGGTGCCGGAATACCGGACGGTGGAGTATCGCCAGCGGAAGCAGGACCAGGAAGTGATGAAAGAGGTGGGTGAACGGGTGGCGGCCATCACGAAGCGGAATATGACGAACCGTCCGCCAGCCTTGGAGAATGTCAAAAAGGCGCTGGATGAAACGGTAGAGCTGGGTCAGCAACTGCAGAAGGCGAAGCTGACGCGGGATGAGGCGCTGAAGGACATCGCGAAGATGACGGACAAGTTGAAGGATGAAGCGCGGGATCTGGCGAAGAACCCGGGCTTGCAACGGATGCAGCAGGCGGCCAAGACGTCGGGCCAGGACCAGGCGCCCACACCGGAGCAACTTCAGAAGCAGATCGATGACATGAAGGATGCCTTGAACGACAAGGTGCCGGATACAAAGGAGCTGGATAAGATGCAGAGCGCGCTGGAGAAGATGCAGGCGGCAGCCTCGGACATGGCGAACAAGACGGGACCGGAAGCCGAGGCGGCGAAGCAGGCGATGTCAGAAGCGCTATCCAGCCTGATGAAGCAGGCGCAGGCGGCCGGGATGGATTCCAAGAAGCTGGAAGAGGCGATGAACGCCCTGAAGGCGGGCAAGACGGACCAGGTGATGAAGAGTTTGGAAGGGGCGTTCCAGGATATGGAGAAGATGAAGGAGCTGGCGCAGGCCTTGCAGAATCTCCAGATGCAAAAGGAGCAGATGGGCAAGGATCTGGCGGAACAGTTGGATCGCGGACAAATCCCTTCGGCCCAGGCTTCCCTGCAACAGATGATGCAGAAGCTGCAATCGGGTAAGGAACTCTCGAAAGAGGAGATCCAGAAGATGGTGGACGAATTGAAGAAGGCGCAGAAGCCGGGCGAGATGTATGGCAAAGCGGGTGAATGCATGGCCAAGGCGGCGTCCGCAGCGCAAGCGGGGGATAAGGAAGGCGCGGCGAAAGCGCTGGCGGAGGCGATGAAGGAACTGCAACAGATGCAGGAACAGATGGGTGATCTGGATTCCCTGATCGCGGCGCTGGAAAATTTGAAGGACGCACAGCAATGCGTGGGCAACGGAAGCTGCAACGGCATGGGCTGGGGCATGAAGAACAAGCCGGGCTTCTGCAATGGCAGCGGTGATGAGATGTCCGCGTGGTTTTATAAGGAGTATGTCAAATCCGGCGGGGGGGGCAAAGGCGGCCTGAAAGCGGGCACGGGCGTGGATGGTTCATGGTCCGAAGCGGATGTGGTGGAGCCGACGGATCCCTTGCTGACGACGAAGGTGAAGGGGCAGATAACACCGGGCGGACCGATGCCGAGCATCACGTTGAAGGGCGTGAGCATCAAAGGGCAGAGCACGGTGGCGTTTGAGGAAGCCGCGGCGACGGCGCAATCCGAGGCGGAGAGCGCGCTGACGCAGGACAAGGTGCCGCGCGCTTATCGCGGTGCGGTGCGGGATTATTTCGACGATTTCAAGAAGAAGTAAACGGGTGGCGGGGAAACTTTTTAAAAAAGGGGAGGACACATGAGTACGCAGGAACAAATCACCGCGTTCCGGGACAAGTTTGACCGGGTGAAGGCGGAGATCGGGAAAGTCATCGTGGGGCACGATACGATCGTGGAGGGAACTTTGACCGCGCTCTTGGGCGGCGGAAATCTTTTGCTGGAGGGCGTGCCGGGCTTGGGCAAGACCTTGCTCGTGCGGACTTTGAGCGATGTGCTGGAGCTTTCTTTCAGCCGTATCCAATTCACACCAGACCTCATGCCCGCAGATATCTTGGGCACGAACCTGGTGATGGAGACGCCGGATGGGCGACGGGAGTTTCAATTTCAACGCGGACCTATCTTCGCACATCTCGTCCTCGCGGATGAGATCAACCGCGCGACGCCGAAGACGCAATCGGCCTTGCTGGAAGCGATGCAGGAGCGACAGGTGACGGCGGGCGGGGCGGTGCGCAAGTTGGCGGAACCGTTCTTCGTGCTGGCCACGCAGAATCCCATCGACCAGGAGGGTACTTATCCGCTGCCGGAAGCGCAGTTGGACCGGTTTTTCTTCAAGCTGCTGGTGGGCTATCCCACGGCGGGAGACCTGATGGAAGTGCTGAACCGCACGACGGAAGGTTACAAGGCGCAGGTGGGTAAAATCATCGACGGCGCGACGCTGATGGAGATGCAGGGATTGGTGCGGCAGGTGCCGGTGGCGACGCACGTGAAGGACTACGCAGTGCGGCTCATCCTGGCGACGCATCCGAAATCGGAAACGGCGGCAGCGGTGACGAACCAGTATCTGCGGTTCGGCAGCAGTCCGCGTGGTGCGCAGACGCTGCTGCTCGCGGCGAAGGTGAAGGCGCTGACGCAGGGGCGGTTCAACGTAAGCTTCGATGACATCACGGCGATGATCCATCCGACGCTGCGGCATCGGTTGATCTTGAATTTCGAGGCCGAAGCGGAAGGCATCACCACGGATCACATCATCAGCCAGATCCTGAAGGAAGTGCCGAGGGACGCGGCGATGGCGGCTTAACAAGCTGTGCAAATGTCCGGAAATTACTCGTGGGTGCCGGTAGTGGTGTTTTACGGAGGATTGCTCTCCGTATCGCTTATCCTGCTGGTGCGCAAAAAATTTAAGCAAGGGATACTCTTGGGAGCAGGGACACTTCTTCTGGCGCAGATCGCGATTCCGGGAATGCCGAGTGCGCGTTCTACTGCACAGCGTAATGCATGCAACGCGAATCTTAAGCAGGTCAATGGTGCGATTGAGAAGTGGAGCAAGGAGAACAACATGGCTGCAGGGGATAAAATTGATGTCGCTGCCATCGCCAGCAGTATGAAGAACGGCAAGATGCCAGCCTGTGCCCAAGGAGGTTTTTATAAACTGTCAGTCTTAGGAAAACCTGTGGAGTGCTCGCTGTCCAAGCATGCTGTTAGTTCATCGCCATAACGCATGTCACAACCGCTCATCACCGCTGATCTTTTGCGCCGGCTGGAACAGCTCCAGTTGCTGGCACGGCGGCGTTCCAAGAGCAACACGCGGGGCGAGCGGCGCAGCAAGGCGCGCGGACAATCGGTGGAGTTCGCGGACCATCGCAATTACGTTTCCGGTGATGACCTGCGGTATCTGGATTGGAATCTCTATGGCCGCCTGGACAAGCTCTTCCTGAAACTTTACGAGGAGGAACGCGAATTGCCGGTGACGATCTTCCTGGATTGCAGCGAGTCGATGGCTTTCGGTGAGCCGAACAAGTTTCACTTCGCGCGGCAACTGGCGGCAGCGATCGGTTATGTGGCCTTGTGCGGATTTGATCGCGTGAGCGTGCGGACATTCCCGGATAGCCCGGCGGAATCGGCGTATCGGCAGTCGCTGCTTTCGGTGCGTGGGCGCAAGTCGAGTCTGCAATTCTTCCGCAACCTCGCGCACCTGACGGCGAAGGGGACAGCGGATTTCAATGCGGCGTTGCGGCGTGGTGCGCTGGAATCACGGACGACGGGCGTGGCGGTAGTGCTCAGTGATTTCCTGGACCCGCAAGGGTATGAGGCGGGGCTGACGTCATTGATCGGGCGCGGCTTTCAAGTGAATGCAGTGCAAATTCTTTCGCCCGATGAGATTGCGCCGACGAATTTCGGGGACTTGCGTCTGATCGATGCCGAGACGGGCGCGCAGACGGAAGTGACGTTCGGGCGTTACCGGATGGAGCAGTATCAGCAGATGGTGGAGAACTTCAGGCAGAAGCTGCGCGAGTATTGCGCGGGACGGGGCATCGGCATCTTCACAGCGAGCTCGGCGGATTCATTGGAGCAATTGCTCTTGAAGCAATTGCGCGAGGCGGAGGTGTGGGGATGAATTTCCTCGCGCCATTCGCTTTCCTGTTCGCGGCCACGCTGCCGGTGGTCATCGTATTCTACATGCTCAAGCGGCGGCGCACGGTGCGGCTCGTCTCAAGCACGATCCTTTGGCAGAAGTTCCTCGCGGAGACGCAGGCAAACGCGCCTTTCCAAAAGCTCCGCAACAACTGGCTGCTCATCCTGCAACTGTTGATGCTTGCGCTGGCAGTGTTTGCGCTGGCGCGCCCCTACTTCGCCACGACCACCAAAGAGACGGGCCTGGTGGTGGTGATCTTGGACGGCTCGGCATCCATGCAGGCACGGGATGAATCGCCCAGCCGTTTTGAAGCGGCGCGCAAGGAAGCGTTGAAGCTGGTGGATGGTCTGAAGGATACGGATCAGATGATCGTGCTGCTGTCCGCTGGCAATACAGTCGTGAGGCAATCACCCACAGCGGAGAAGTCTACGTTACGTCGAGTGCTGGAAGAATGTCAGCCGGGCGATACGCCGACGCGGGTGGAAGAAGCGTTCAAGCTGGCGCAGACGCTGGCGAAAAATCGTGCGCACGTGGAAGTGCATTTCTTTTCTGACGGAGCCATCCCGGCGGCGGAGAACTTGAGCAGCATCAAGTTGCCGGTGGTTTATCATCAGTTCGGCAAGCGGGCGAATAACGCGGGTATCACGGCCATGGATGTGCGGCCGCATCCGGAAGACGCGTCGCAACGCGTGGTGTTCGCCAGTGTGTTCAATGCCTCCACGAACGCGCAGACGGTGAGCGCGGAACTGCGTTTCAATGGACAGTTCATCGATAGCAAGGTTTTGAATCTGCCGGCGCGCGAGGCGTCTTCCACGGTGTTTGCAGCGGAACAAAAGCAGAGCGGAACTTATACGTTGAAGCTGAAGTCGGATGACGATCTGGCGGCCGATAATGAGGCCTCGATCATCAGCAAGATGCCGCGTCCGGTGAAGGTGCTGCTGGTATCGGGCGGCAACCGGTTTCTGGAAAGTGCCATCCGCGTTTTGCCCAACGTGGAATTGAACACGGCCTCGCAACTGCTCACGGGCGGCAAAGGATTTGACATCGTGGTGCTGGACGGCGTGACCCCGGTGACGCAGCCGGAGGTGAACACGCTGGCGTGGAAAGTGGCCACGACGAACTGGTTCGAATCGTGGCGGACGGTGGAGAATCCGGACATCGTGGACTGGAATGCGAATCATCCACTGATGCGGTTCGTCACTTTCGACGATGTGAGGGTGTATTCCACTTTGGCGGTGAAGGCGCCGAAATGGGGCTTGGTGCTGGTGGAGGCGCAACAGACACCGCTGGTCATCGCGGGCGAAAAAGGGCGTCAACGGCTGGTCTGGGTGGGCTTCGATTCGCTGGAGAGCCAGTTGCCGCTGCGACACTCGTTCATCATTTTCATGGCGAATGCGATGGATTGGCTGAACCCGCAGCAGACGGACGCGAGCCAGTTCACGTTACAGGCAGGCAATGCCTTCCGGCAGCCGTTGTTTGAGAACGTGGCGACGGCCACGGTGACCACGCCCAAGGGAGACAAACGCGAACTTAAGTTGGGTGACCAGGCGAAGGAACTGATATGGAGTGAGACGTATCGCGTGGGTCTCTACAAGGCGAACTATGGCACCAATGAAACGAGCTTCACGGTGAACCTGATGGACCCGGCGGAGAGCGACATCACGCCGCGCAGCCAGGTGCCGGTCGGCGCGCAGGGAGCGGTGGCGGCCACGACTTCGAAGCGGGCGAACCTGGAGTATTGGCGTTGGTTCGCCATGGGGGCGCTGGCGGTGCTGATGTTTGAGTGGTGGTATTATCATCGGAGGACCGTATGAGCCAGGAGGCCGCCCGATGAATGTCCAATTCACAGCACCGCACTGGTTGTGGGCGTTATTGCCCGGGCTGATCTGGGTGGTGTGGCTCGCGGTGAAATCTGACGCGCAGTTGAGCCCATGGCGTCGCTGGCTGGTGACGATCGTGCGCGTGGTCATCCTGATCTGTCTGGTGCTCGCGCTGGCGGGCATCCAATGGAAGCAGCCGAAAGAGGGGTTGAACGTGTTCTTCCTGCTGGACCGTTCGCAAAGTGTTTCGCCCGACCAACAGGCACGCGCTCAGAAGTACGTGAACGAAGCGGCCAAGTTCAAAGTCATGGACGATCGCGGAGGTGTGATCGTGTTTGGCGCGGGGGCCAGCATCGAAACGATGCCGAACACGGCGGTGGAAGTCGCGCAGATACAGGCAGTCGTCCCACCGGAACGTTCGGATATCGGAGCGGCGATACGGCTCGGCGCGGCCGCCTTGCCGGAGCATGGGCAACGGCGTTTGGTGATCCTTTCCGATGGTAACGAAAATTCTGGCGACGCGATGGCGGCGGTGCTCGCGGCGAAGCCCTTGGGTGTGTCCGTGGATGTTTTGCCCTTGAGCCTGTCGCGCGGCGGCGATGTCTCGGTGCAGAAACTGTCGCTGCCTTCCAAACTCAAGGTGGGCCAGGCGTTCGAGGTTAAAATCCTGTTATACTCGGACCGGGACAAACCCGCTTCCGTGCGGCTCTTTCGCAACGACCAGTTGCTGGGCGAGCAACCGGTGCAGTTGGTGCAGGGCAAGAATCTCTACGCCTTCCCGCAGAAGCTGGAGGAGGCGGGCTTCTACAATTACCAGATCCAGGTGGATGTGCCGGGAGACACGATCCCGCAAAACAACAAGGCGACGTCATTCGCCAGTGTGCGGGGCGATCCTACTGTGCTGGTGGTGTCCGCCGATCCCGATCAGGACGCGAACCTGGTAGCGGCCCTGCGCGAGTCCAAGCTGACGGTGAAACACGTGGCGGTGGAAGGTTTCCCGGAGAATTTGGCGGAGATGCAGAGCTACGATTCGATCTTCATTAGCAACATCGCTTCCGGTGACCTGACCACGGACATGCTGAAGCTGCTGGAAATTGCGGTGCGAGATTTCGGCGTGGGCCTGGTGTGCGTGGGTGGTGATCAGACATACGCAGCGGGTGCGTATCGTGGTACGCCTTTGGAAACCATCCTGCCGGTGGAGGTGGAGCTGAGTAGCAAGAAGGTGCTGCCGCCAGGGGCGTTGGTGCTGATCATCGACAAATCCGGCAGTATGGACGGCGAGAAGCTAGAGATGGTGAAGTCTGCCGCCATCGGTGCGGTGCGGGCTTTGGGAGATTCGGATTATGTGGCAGTGATCGCGTTCGATGGTGCGCCGGTAGTGGTGGTGGAACTGCAGAAAGCGGCTAACCGGACCAAGATCGAGCGCAGCATCGCGGGCATCACCAGCGGTGGCGGCACAGTCATGTATCCACCGATGGTCAAGGCGTATGAGATGCTGCATGAATCCCGCGCCTCGTTGAAACACGTCATCCTGCTGACGGACGGTGAATCGCAGCCGGGAGATTTCGAGGGCATCACCAAGAAGATGGCCTCGGAAAAGATGACGGTGTCCACGGTGGCGGCGGGCGAATACATCGATGGGGCGTTGCTGCAAAGCATCGCGACTGCCGGACGTGGCCGGTTTTACCACGTGCGGAATCCGTCGCAGATACCGCAGGTGTTCATCAAGGAGACGGCGGTTATCTTGAAGGCGGCCATCAATGAAGAGCCGTTTGTGCCGAAGCTGGTGACCAGCACGGAGCCGGTGCGAGGCATTGGCAACGGCGAGTTCCCTACGTTGCTGGGGCACGTGGTGACGGAACCGAAGAGCCGGGCGGAGATGCCGCTTGTCACGGGCAGCGGTGATCCGTTGCTGGCGCATTGGAATTATGGTCTGGGACGCAGCGTGGCGTTTACATCGGATGCCAAGCCGCGCTGGGCGAAAAACTGGATGGGCTGGGGCAAGTACCGGCAATTTTGGTCACAAGTGGCCCAATGGAGTTTGCGCAAGCTGGACAGCTCGGACTTCAACGCGGAGATGTCCGTGGAGAAAGGCGATGCGGTGTTGTCCGTGGAGGCCATGGATGACAAGGGTGACTTCCAGAACTTCCTCAATCTCGAAGCGACGGTCGTGAGCCCCAAGGGTGACCGGCAGAAAGTGCGTCTGGAACAGACGGCACCCGGGCATTACGAAGTGCGGTTCCCGACCAAAGAGGTGGGCGCCTACGTGGCCCAGCTTTCCCAGATGAAGGATGGCAACGTGGTGGCGGGACAAGTGGTGGGCACCGCGGTGAACTATTCGCCGGAGTTCGAGGCGACGGAGCCGAATTTGCGGTTATTACAGCAACTGGCAGAAGCCAGCGGGGGCAGGGTAATCGACCCGCTCTTGCGCAGTGACAACCCCTTTGTGCATGACCGGGTCCGGACCTTCCAGCCGGTGGACCTGTGGGAATGGCTTTTGAAGCTCGCCATCCTGTTGTTTCCCCTGGATGTAGGATTGCGCAGGATCCAGTTGGACCGGGAGGAATGGCTTAAGGCGACGGCGACCTTACGGCGCTGGCTGTTCTTCTGGAAGGCGCAAGGGGTACGACCGCAGGAGGCGGACGAATCGCTGGCCGCGCTCTTGAACCGCCGGGATCAGGTGCGGGCGACGACCCAGAAGCCGGTGGAACCGGTGGTCGTCAATGCCGCCATGTTCCAGCCGAAAGACCCGGTACGGGTGGTGTCACCCAAACCGGTGGCAAAAACGGCCGATCCAGCAGCCGAGGGGGGCGAAGGTGCGAAAGAGTCTGAAGCACCCAAGCTGGAAGAAACTACGACCACGAGCCGTCTGCTGGATGCCAAGACGCGCGCACAGAAACGGCGGTAAAGCCATAGGCAAAAATGGCTTACACCACTTTGGGGGAGGGAAAAATAAATCGTTGCCCACCGGAGGGGGTTATGGCTTCATGAGGTCCGCCAAAACCGTTGCAGCCGAATGACGGTCTGCTTTTAGTTCGGTTTATAGTTGCGGGCCAATAAGTTATGGAGCGGATTCGGCTGTCGATTTGGTATGCCGGTAGAGTGCAGGGTGTCGGATTTCGCTTCACTACCAAGCAAGTGGCGATGGGCTTTGACTTGACCGGCACTGTGAAGAACCTTGCGGATGGCCGGGTGGAATTGGTGGCGGAAGGGGCGAAGGAAGAGCTGGAAGAGTTCCGGTCGGCAATCCGGGCGGCCGGGTTGGAACGGTTTATCAAAGATGAAGTGACCGCATGGGGTCCCGCTACGGGCGAGTTCCGCGGTTTTGAAATCATTCGGTAGCAATTTGAGCGATGAAGTACGCGATATTGGCAGATATACACGGTAATCTGGAGGCCTTGCAGGCCGTTCTGGAAGACTGCAAAGCCCAAGGGGCCACGCATTACGCCTGCTTGGGGGACGTGGTGGGTTACAATGCCAACCCGAAGGAATGCCTGGATATCATCCGGGGTATGGGTATGCCAGTGGTCAAAGGCAACCATGACGAGTATTGCTCCACGGATACGGCGCTGGATGGTTTCAACGCGCACGCTGCCGAGGCCGTGGAATGGACCCGCCAGCAGCTTTCTGATGAAGACCGGCAATGGTTGAAGGATCTCAAGTATCTCCGGCTGGTCGCCAATTTCACGATTGTTCACGCTACGCTCGATGTGCCCCAGCGCTGGGGTTACGTGTTCGACAAGCTCGCGGCCGCAGCGAGCTTCACCTACCAGAACACCAGTGTCTGCTTCTTCGGCCATACCCATGTGCCGGTGGCGTTCATTCGTGACACCGTGGTGCGCGGGGGGACCTATTCGAAGTTCAAAGTGGAACCGGGTCGGAAGTATTTCGTGAACGTCGGCAGTATCGGCCAATCCCGTGACGGTGTGGCCAAGGCGACGTATGTCATCTATGACATGAATGAAGGCACGATCGAGCTGCGCCGTCTGGACTACGACATGGCGACGACGCAACGGAAAATCATCGAGGCCGGTTTGCCGCCGCGTCTGGCCGAACGTTTGGCCTTGGGCAAGTAAGCTTCTGCTAGGGCGTGACGCAACAAGGCGTCGCGTCACGGTTCGATTTGAAAGTTCTCATCCTCAAGCCCAGCT
>JAJNBN010000592.1 GCA_021156225.1 Verrucomicrobiota bacterium
AAGAGTTTCGCCCCGCCAGCCGTGTGGTTCCCATACAGTCTGGCGAAGTCGGTCAGTGGTTTTGACACGATTCCTGAAGGGTTCGGGCCGTTCACCGGGCAACTGATGGTGGGGGATTTTCAAAATGCCATCGTGATGCGCGTGGCGCTGGAGAAGGTAAATGGTGAGTGGCAGGGCGCGGTGTTTCCCTTCGCCAAAGGATTTAACTCCGGGGTGAACCGGATGGTGTTCGGGCCAGATGGCAAACTCTATGTGGGCGGGTGCAAGAACAAAGCCTGGGCGGCAGTGGCACCCAAAGAGTATTCCCTGGATCGGGTGAGCTTTACGGGCAAGACCCCGTTTGAAGTAAAAGAGGTAAAAGCTTTGAAGGATGGTTTTGAACTGACCTTCACGCAGCCGGTGGCGGCGGATACGGGAGCCTTGGTGGATAGTTATGACATGGTGCAGTTCGGCTATCACTATCATCAGAAGTACGGTTCGCCGGAACTCGATCATGACGGCAAGGAGAACAGCTCCACCGGCATCAAGGTGACCAAGGCCGCGCTGTCTGCGGATCGCTTGAAAGTGAAGCTGACGGTCGAGGGATGGAAGACGGGTTACGTGACGATGGTGCGTTGTCTCGACGTGGCCAATGAGGAAGGCAAGAAGCTACGGCACGATACGTTCTGGTACACCTTGAACCAATTGCCCAAGTAAAGACTATGGTGCAAGGCGGAGACTGCAAGAATAGCTAGACCTTCCGTGCAATCACCCTCTCGACCAACCTGGCGGCGGCGGCGAAACCGAACGCGCCGGTGACAAAGGTGGCGGCACCGTAACCGCTTTCGCAATTCATCTTCATATCGCTCCCTTTTTCCCGCACGTCGCAGACCGTGCCATCGCCTTGGGGGAAGAGTGGTGGTTCGCTCGTGAAGACACAATCGATCCCGAACGGCTGTCCGCTGGCTGGGAAACCATACTCTTTACGGAGCAGCTTGCGGGTTTGCTGGAGGAGTCGGTCATGGCTGGCGTCGCTGAGGTCCGCGTAACGGATGGCCGTAGGATCGCGACGTCCGCCTGCACCGCCCGAGACGACGATGGGTATATTCCGCTTGTGGCACTCGGCGATGAGGAGAGCCTTGTGTTTGAGGCTGTCGATGGCGTCCAAGACCCCGGAGCAGGGGATGGCTAGGAGTTCGGCGGCCGAGGTGGCGGTAAAAAACTGCTGAACGGCATTTATCCGACATTCCGGATTGATGGTGAGCACACGGTCTTTGAGGACTTCAACCTTAGGCTGGCCGATTTTACCCGTCAGGGCGGGAAGCTGGCGGTTGGTGTTGCTGATGCAGACTTCGTCCAAGTCAATAAGCGTCAGTTCACCCACCCCGGAACGGGCTAAGGCTTCAACCGCCCATGAGCCAACCCCACCCACACCGACGACGCAGGCGTGAGATTGACGCAACCGGCACAACGTTTCACGCCCGTAGAGACGGGCGATTCCACCAAATCTGGCTTCGTAATCATTCATTGAACACGGCCTACGAGCATAAGTTGCGGGCAATCATCCTCAGCCACAAGCACTTCACAAGGCAGAATTTAATCTGGCGGGCCGTGAATGACCTAGTAAGCTAGGGCGATTGGAATGGCCTAAGTTGTTGGCAGGCCGCTTGCTAACTGGATTTTGGCGTTTCGCATTCCAAGAGTTTGAGCATTTTGCACATTGACATACCGGGTCGCTGAGTGTAAATACATTGTAATCACATTGCATGGGCGATTCATATACGAACCACTAGTGTATGGAGTTTGACTGGAACAATCCAGCGTTCGAGTTCACCGAGGAACTGACGCAGCGCGACATCGAGGAATCGTTCGAGGATCCTTTTGCCGTGCGACTGCTGCCCGACTCGCCCCGCTTCTCGGTGCAGTCGCGTTATTTTAATCTGGGAAAGTCCACACGTACCCACGGCATTTTCAGCGTGTATCGTACGAACGGCAAGATGATCCGGGTCATCTTCGCCCGTGTGTTCGTTCCGGAAGAACAATTTTTTTATCAACGCAAACAAGAGCAGATGCTGGCGAAGTAACCGCCGCATCACCCTGACAAAACCATGAGCTTGCACGCCATCACGAACTGGGAAGACGTTCCGCTGTTCGACCGCGAGGATGCCGAGGCGGATTTTTGGGCCAGTTCCCGGGCCGATCTGCGGCTCATGGAGAACTCCGTGGTGCCCTTCTCGGAATCCTCGGAGTCCGTCACCATCACTTTGCGCATCGATCCGCGCATGCTGGCGCGCATCAAGCGACTGGCGCGGTCCCGTTATCTCAACTACCAGAGCATGATCAAACAGTGGTTGAGCGAGCGGATGGAGCAGGAGCTCGGCGAACGTTGAGATTATACCAAGCAATATGAAATCGAGCCAACATCATCGGGGAGGACAGGGGCACGGGGCTTTTTCATTGATCGAGTTGATGGTTGTGGTCGCGGTCATCGCCATTATCGCGGGTCTTACGTTGCCCGTGGTGAGGGGCGTGCTGGAGAAAAAGGCCAAGAAGACGGTCCAGGCGGAGTTAAAAAAACTGGACGCACAGATCTTCGCGTATCACGCCAAGTACAACAGTTACCCGCTGGACAATCCCACCAATACGCAGGTTTCACCATTGTTCTATGAATTGATGGGTACCACGTACGACCATACGCCGGTTGACCCTCGCTATCAAATGGAGGATACGGAGATCTCTGAATCGACGGTGCGGACGTATTTCGCCCAGGACGGCCTGCGCAATGTAACACAACTGGCGGATAAAAATGATCCGCAGGCGCCGAAGTCCGAGCGCTTCATTCAGTCCATGAAGGCGAACGATTTCCGGGCCGTGGACAATCTGCCGGGCGTGGAGATCCGGTTGTTACGCGTGCCAGTGAAAGATGAGGACGCCTACATGGTGACAGCGCTGGATAAGAGCCTCTTCAACGCCTGGCATTACCGGTCCACCAACCCCACCAATAATCACGGCAAGTTTGATCTGTGGGCGGAGTTTG
>JAJNBN010000593.1 GCA_021156225.1 Verrucomicrobiota bacterium
GGGGAGTTTTTTTGAAATTTTGTCTTCATGGAGCGCACTGAACGCACCGAAGGCTAATGCTCCCCCTGGAAAACTGGCAGGGTGGAGGCATGACAAAGGGGATATTTTGTGTAGCTGGAGTGAGTTGTAGCGATTGGAAGACTAACGGAGGTGGAGATTTTCTGGCAGATTGGAGGCGTGAAAGACAGATTTTATCCGAGGCTAGTGTGGAATAGCGAGGTTAAGGCTAAGCTTCATCGCAATAGCTGGCGGGTTGGATGCAAGAAAGGAAAAGAAGCCGGGAAGAGACAGGCGGCGGAAAAAAGGGAACAAAGGCGGAAAAACCTGAATTTTGTCTTCATATAACGCATATAGCGCACATAGGACTAACGCACGCCGGGGTAAGACGGGCATCATGGAGGCATGAAAAAGAACATTTTGTGCCGATATAGGCGATATAGCCGATGTAAGGGTAACGCTGAGGAAGATTTTCTGGCAGATTGGAGGCGTATGAAGAACGGAGAAACAACTGAATCGGGTGGAGAAACGGGATGCCAAAGAGCAGCCGGGGACAGGTTCATTCCTGGCCATGAAGCTGGCGGACTCAAAGCAGTGTCGAGGACGACGACGAGGACGATTATGGGGGCTAAGATTACCGTTTCTTTTTAGGGGAAAGTGTGGCTAATTCAATGAAGTCTATGTCCACCCAACTCAGTCCCGTGATTGTCCAGAAGCTGGAGGCGTTCAGCCGTCGCTGGAGGA
The DNA here is from genome assembly GCA_021156225.1 of Verrucomicrobiota bacterium. Lineage (GTDB taxonomy): Bacteria > Verrucomicrobiota > Verrucomicrobiia > Limisphaerales > JAEYXS01 > JAEYXS01. The sequence goes on from JAJNBN010000593.1 coordinate 742, forward strand.
AGCTCGTCCTGACCCGAGGTGCGGCCGAGGGTGTGGTGAGCTTTTTGGGCGGGATGACCGTGGTTTCGTTGGTCGATCGGGTGGTGATTTTGCCGGAGGGAGTGCGTTATTGCCTCAGCATCGCGGTTTATGGCGCTACGGGAGCAGTCGTGTGGTTCGGTTGCCTGCGGCATTTGCGCCGGGTGCCGAATCCCCGGGAAGTCGCCCGGATGGTGGAGAAGATCAAGCCCGACCTGCGCGAGGACCTGATCTCGGCCGTGGAACTGGCGGATGCGGATTCGGCAGAATGGGATTCCCCGGTCTTCCGCAAGTTGCTCCAGGACGACGTGACACGGCGGGTGGAGAAGATCGAGATCGATGAACTTTTACCGAACCGCCTGATCTCCCGCTGGCTGCTCGGCTCGGTGGGCGTGGTGATGGCCTGCGGTTTTCTGGCACTGGCACCCGGACTTGGTTTCACCCGCTTGATGGCGCGGGCGATGGCGCCGATGGCGAACATCGAACGCGTCTCCAGTGTTAAAATCAAGCTGCTAGAGCCGGTCAATGGCGATGCGCCGGTGCCGCGCGGCGATCCGATTCCTTTCGTGGTGGAATTGGGCGGGCCGGAGGTGGAACGGGCTTATCTGGAGATCGTGCAGCCGGATGGCCGCACCGAACGCATCACGATGAATGCGGCGGGCGGACATCGTTTCACGGCGAGCGCGAATGTGGCGAATGAATCGCTGGAGTATCGCATCCGCGCCGGTGATGCGTTGACGCGTTATTACAAGCTCAGTTCCCTGCCCCGCCCGCATGTGGCGAAGTTCCACAAGACCTACGAGTTTCCGGCTTACGCGCAGATGCCGGCGCAAACGGTAAGCGAGGACAATGGTGATCTGACGGCACTGGAAGGCAGCTCGGTGACGGTAAAGATCGCGGCGAACCAGAAGATCAAGGAAGGTTCGCTCCAGGTGGAGCAAGCCGGACGCAAGAGCGAGATTCCCCTCACTCGCGTGACGGATACGGAATGGGCGGCGGCGGTGCCGATGACGGCGGCGGGGACTTACACGGTGAAGCTGGTTTCGGCGGAGACGGGTTTCGAGAACAAGTTCAGCCCGCAGTATGAGATCCGGCCAGGTGCCGATCTGCTGCCGCTGGTAAGCATCGATCAACCGGCGAAGGATCAGGTATTGCCGCCGGATGAGGTTTTAGATTTTAGCGCGACGGCGAAGGACGACCTGGCACTCACGCAGGTGAACCAGATGGTGCGCGTAAATGAAGGGCCATGGCAATCGACGCCCTTGCTAACGGAGCGCACGAATGAAACCACGCTGGCGCGCAAATGGGATTTGTTGGACCTGAAACTGGTTCCGGGTGACCGCGTAACGACGAAGCTGGTGGCGGTGGATGTGAAGGGCAATCGCGCGGAATCGATTCCCCTCACCTTGCAGATCAGTTCACCGGGCCTCGATCCGAAACGGCTCAAGGCGATGCAGGCGCAACGGGAGTTCCTGCGGACCTTGGACAGTCTCGATCAGATTTCATCGAACTTGCGCGCCATCGTGGGCAAGGAAGGCGGGAAGGATTTGAAGCAAGGCGAAGCGCTGGCGCGGCAACAGGTGTTGAGCGGCGCACGATCGGCCTTGGAAGAAGTGGACCGGCAGATCGCCCAGGTGGAACAACGCTTGAAGGAAGCCCTGCCCCAAGCGGCGGCAGGTCGTGAAGCGGCCGATCTGTCATTGGTGGGACATGCGATCAGTGCGTTCAAGAACGAGCATATCACGCGCGCACGGGCGGAGTTCGAGCAATTGGCGATGGCGAACACGGCGGAAGCCGCGAAGCTGGAGCCGAAGGAATTGCTGGAGCAAGTGAATCACGCATATGGCATCGCGGAGAAGACCTCCAAGGCGTTCAACGACATCCTTTCCTCGACGGAAGCGGGACTGACCTCGGCGACGTTGCAGTATCTGAATGGCGAGCAGCAAAAGGCTCTTCAGCCGCTGACCTCCGCTCCCAGTGATGCGGCCCATCTGGAACGGCTCACGCGCCGGGAAGAAGGCGCAACGCGTGAGGTGCAAGTGGTGGAGAACCTGATGATGGCGATGGGCAATCACATGCCGAAGCATTATCAGGAGCGCGTGAAGCGTTTGCAGGAAGCGTTGCTCAAGTCACGCGCGCCCATCGAGAAAACGCTGACGGAGAAAAAGACGAAGGACATTTTATGGGCTTCGCGGGAATTGCAGAAAGGCATCGACGGGACGATGCAGCAGTTCAACGGGCTGGAACAGGAA
>JAJNBN010000050.1 GCA_021156225.1 Verrucomicrobiota bacterium
CGTCATTTCCAAAACTCCCTCCTCCACCCACGTGTATTTCCCTGCCGTCACCTCCTGCGCCAGCCGGTAATTCGCCCGGTCACTGTTCTCGCCCAGCGACCGGAACAGTTCAGCCAGCCGCAACCGCGCATTCACGCAGAAGCAATCCGCCAGTTCCAACGCCTCCGCCCGATGCTCGCGTTCCCAGATGCTTTGCGCGCGGGACAACGTCGCCGTCATCGCGAAGAGTTCCGTGCCGATATCCACGAACCGCCCCAGCAGTATCTGTTGTTTCTCCAACTTCGGCCCGAAGCGCACCATCGCGTGAAAGAGCGCCCGGCTCAACTTGCAACCCGTGCGGCGCACATAACTCAGGTGCTTGTCTAAGGGTGAAACGAGCGTGGGCGTGCCGTTACCGAACGATACCCATTGTTGCGGATACCACTTGGCGTAAAACAATCCCGCCTTCACCGCCGCCTTCGCCCGGTCTTTCATCGAGAGACGCGTGTTCAAGACCGCGCCGCCAGCGCGCAGGTGCGGATCCAAAGCCTCACGCGCGATGAACAACCGCATGATCTCGCTGGAACCTTCGAAGATCGTATTGATGCGGCTGTCCCGCAGCATGCGCTCGATGGCGATGGGTTGCTCGCCGCGCGCTTTCAGCGACTCCGCCGTTTCATAACCACGTCCGCCCCGGATCTGCATCGTATCATTCACGATGGCCCAGGCCCGTTCCGTGCCCCAGAGCTTGCACATGGCCGCTTCCACGCGGATGTCCGCGTGCTTGTCCTTGTCCACCTTGCTCGCCGTGAGCATCGTCATTGCTTCCATGGCGAAGGTATCCGCCGCCATGCGCGCCAGTTTGTCGGCGATCGCCGCGTGCTTGCCTATAGGCGCACCCCATTGCTCGCGTTCCTTCGCCCATTCGCGCGCGATCCGCAGGCACCGTTTCGCCAATCCGGTGCAAGCCGCCGGCAAGGTGAGACGGCCGGTGTTCAAAGTGGAAAGTGCCACCTTCAAACCTTTGCCCTCACCGAGCAAAATATTCTCGCGCGGCACCTTCACATTCGTGAATTTGATCACGCCATTATAGAGCGCCCGCAAGCCCATGAAATGACAGCGCCGTACCACCTCCACACCGATGGAGCGCGTGTCCACGATGAACGCGGTGACTTGCTCACGGCCTTTGCCATTCGTCGCGGGCGTCTTGGCCATTACGACCAGCAGGCCCGCCTTGGTGCCGTTCGTGCACCAGAGCTTCTCTCCGTTGAGGATAAAATACTGGCCGTCAGCCGTCGGTTCCGCATGCGTCTGCATCCGTGCGGGATCAGAGCCCACACCTGTCTCCGTCAGCGCGAAGGCGGAGATTTCACCCTTCGCGATGCGCGGTAGAAAACGTTTCTTCTGCTCCTCCGTGCCGAACAGGATGAGCGGCTGCGGCACGCCGATGGATTGGTGTGCTGAGATGAGCGCGGTGAGGTTGCCACAATGGCTGCCCAGCATCTCTGCCGCGCGACAATAATTTGTCTGCGACATGCCCAAGCCGCCGAAACGCGGCGAGATCTTGATGCCGAACGCGCCCAGTTCTTTGAGCCCCAGGATCACATGCGGCGGAATCTCACCCGTGCGATCGATCTCATCTGGATTCACATGCTGGCGGAGATAATCGCCGAGACGATGGAGAAACGCATCGCCCTGATCGCGGTCCTCATGGCTTTGGTCCGGGAACGGAAACGCCTCGGCAAAACGTGTCTCGCCCATGAACAGGCCGCTGGCGTAAGTGGCGCGGTTTCGCTCGGGTTCCCGTGCGGCCTCCGTCATCTCCAAGGCGGCCCGCTGTCCGGCGGACATCTTGGAGGTATCGATCATCGGGGAACCATCGTCCGTGACGGGCGTCTTGGTCTCATTGGTCTCCAGAGTTTTCATACGGCGACTCCTTTCTGGGGATAGAACGTTTCGTGACTCGCAGCCTTGCTTCTCAAAAGGGTGCAGGGGGCGAAATATGGATCGCCCAGATCCATCTCGTGTTGCAGCTCGCTGACCACCCGCGCCAGCCCGAGCGAATCCGCATAGCGCAGCGGTCCACCCCGGAACGGCGCGAATCCGGTGCCCATGACCATGGCGAAATCCACATCCTCCGGCGACGTGACGACCTCCTCCTCCAGGCAACGCGCGGCTTCATTGATCATCAGCAACACCATGCGGCGTTGCAGATCGGTGCGTGAATACTGCTCCGCCCCGTTCGGATGCTGGAACATGGCGACGGCTTCATTGGGCCGCGGCGTCTTGCTTTCATGACGGTAAAAACCTTGTTTGCTCTTTCGCCCCAACAAGCCCGCTGCCAGCAAGTTCTTCAATACGCCCGGCGTATTCATCCGGTCGGCAAAACTCAACGTCAGCGTTTCGGCCACGTGATGCGCCACATCCAGGCCCACCTCATCCACCAGCCGCAACGGACCCATCGGCATGCCAAATTCCAGCATCGCTCCGTCGATGTCCTCGATCCGCGCTCCCATGGTGAACAGCGTCGCTGCTTCCATCAGGTAAGGCATCAAGATGCGGTTCACGAGGAAGCCTGGGCTGTCACTCACCACCACCGGCAGCTTGCCGATCTGTTGCACAAACCGCACCGTGCGCTCCAGCACCACCGGATCGGTATGATGCCCGACCACCACTTCCACCAGTTGCATGCGATGCACCGGATTGAAGAAGTGGATGCCTACCACACGCTCCGGCAAGTTTGTCGCATCCGCGATCTCTGAAACGGATAACGCCGAGGTATTGGTGGCAAGAATAGTTTCCGGCCCCGTGTTCTCTGCCAGTTGACGGAACAGCTCTTTCTTAAGATCCATCTTCTCCACCGCTGCTTCAATCACGAGATCGGTATGTTTCAACGAAACATTACCCGTCACGGGATAGATGCGGTCATAGCCGGCGCGTGCTTCCGTGCGCGTGAGGATGTGCCGCTTTACCGCGTCTTCATAATTTTTATGGATGGTCGTCATGCCGCGGGCCACGGCTTCGGGGTTCAAGTCTCGCAAGATGACCGGCAGTTTCCGTGAACTGAGCCAGTGCGCGATGCCCGCGCCCATGACACCAGCACCGATGACGGCGGGATGCTTGATCGAGGGCAGGTAATCAACAGTCTTGGAAGGCTTGCTGCCCGGCTTGCGGGCGGGCATTGGCCGCAGGCTGAAACCCGTCTCCGCCTGCACTTTCTTCGCCCGCTCTTGCAGGAAGAACAGCCGCATGAGATTGCGCGAGGCTTCTGTTCGGGCGAGCTCCAGAATGGCATCGCGCTCACGTTGCAACGAATTCTCCAGACTGCTGCCCACACCCAGGCAGGTGACTTCAAGCGCTTTCAATACGCCCGGATAATGTCCGTAAGTATCGCGTATCAAGCGCGTGCGGACGTAAGGCAACGTCAGCCGCGCCACGGGCGCATTATTAGTGAGCATCACGCCGAACTTGCGTGAAGCGGGACGTTTGCCACGCCGCGCCCATTGCCGCGCGAGGTCCAGTAAACGTTCCTTCGGTGCCGTCGCATCGATGAGACCGATCTTCAAAGCCTTGCGCGCCGGAACCATCTTGCCTTTCAAGATCAGATCGAGCGCTACCGGCAAACCAACCAATTTCGGCAACCGTGTGCAGCCGCCCCACGCGGGCAAGATGCCGAGTTGCGTTTCCGGAAATCCCAGCTTCGTCGCCTTGTCCGGCGAGGCGATCCGGTAATCGCACGCGATGGCCAACTCCATGCCACCACCGACACACGCCCCATGGATCGCGGCGACCGTGGGTACTTTCAATGCCGCTAAATGAGTGAAGACGCGCTGCCCGAGTTCGATGAAGTTCGCCAGACCGGGTGACGGCTCGGCTGACGATTCCAGCGAAGCGGACAGCGCGTGCAAATCTGCGCCCGCGATGAAGATGGATTCCTTGGCACTGCGCAGCACCAGACTGCGAACGCGCGTATCTTGCGCGATGATGCCAAGGTGTTCATCCAGCTCTTGCAGGACCGATTCGTTAAAAACATTGGCGGAAGTGCCGGGGCAGTCAAACGTGAGTACACAGACACCATCGGCCAGCACTTCGTGTTGCACCGCGCCGCCGGCTAAGGGCGGCGGCGTGAGGTCACCTTCCCCCGTTTGAGTGACGATCCGTTCCGTGATGGGTTTGGTCGCTTTCATACGCTCCTTTCCAGCCAGACCGCGCCGCCCTGGCCACCGCCCACACAGAGCGAGACCAGCGCACGGGCGCCCTGACGTCTTTCCAGTTCCTTCAACGCCGTCAAAATCAATCGTGCTCCGGTAGCTCCCACCGGATGCCCCAACGCAATGGAGCCGCCATTCACATTGAGCTTGTCCATCGTCACCTCACCCAGCGGCGTGCGACGGCCCAGCACCTTGCGCGAGAACTTCTCCGACTTCGCCGCCCGCAACACACCGAGGACTTGCGCCGCGAATGCCTCATTGACCTCCAGCAGATCCGCTTGTTCGATCTCCAGACCTGTAAGCTCTTCCAAGCGGTCCATCGCAAAAACCGGTCCCAAGCCCATGCGCTCAGGATCGCAGCCGCTGTAGGCATAAGCCTTCAGATAACCGAGCGGTTTGTAGCCAAGCTCCTCGGCCATCTCCCCGCTCATCACGAGCAGGGCCACGGCACCATCGGTGACTTGGGAGGAATTGCCTGCCGTCACGGTGCCCGTTCCGCGCTCGAAGATGGGACGAAGTTTCGCCAGCACTTCCGGTGATTGATCGGCGCGGGGGCCGTTGTCTTTCACCACCGGATCCTTGCCGGGAAGATAAACGGGCGTGATCTCTTCCTGCAGACGTTCAGTTGCGGCCAGAGCTTTGCGGTGCGATTCGATGGCGAAAGCGTCCTGTTCTTCGCGAGAGATGCCGAGCTCGCGTGCCAGCACTTCGGCGGTCTGGCCCATGTTCAGGCCGCAGACGGGATCAGTCAGACCTAGCAACAGACCCACCCGCGGGCTGAAATCTTTTGGGCGAAACCCCGCCATCGCTTGCAACTTCTGCGGCAACGTCTTGGCCTTGCTCAACCGCGTGAATTTCTCCGCCGCACTCTGGGGATACATCAGTGGCACTTGCGACATGCTCTCCGCTCCACCCACGATGAACACCTCACCGCGTCCGGCCATCATGTGTTCATACGCTTGCGTGACAGCTTCCATGCCGGAGGCACAATTGCGATGCACCGTGAGGGCCGGAACACTTTCCGGAATGCCCGCGCGCAAGGCGATGACGCGTGCGACGTTCGCCGCATCCGCCGGTTGTGCGACACAGCCGAAGATGACTTCATCCACGAGGGCCGGATCGAGACCCGTGCGCGTCAGGAGCGCGTTCACCGCGACGCGGCCCAATTCCTCCGCACCGAGCGCGGCGAAGTCTGTGCCCGCTTTGATGAATGGTGTGCGGACACCGTCCACAATGGCTAATTGCTGCGTTTTCATGAGGCCACCTCAACTTTTGAATGTTTACCATTAAGGTTTACACCGTCCTGTTTCACGCCGTTGCCTTTCACAGCGGGTTGGAATCCCGAAGTGCGCGGGCGGTGATCCACCACCTTCTGTTCCTTGAGCTGCGTGCCCACGCCTTGCAGTTCGCGCATCGTGGCGGCGTCATGGAACTCGACACGGTTCGGGCGGAACTCGGTGTGGGCGGCGAAGCGATGGTTCAGATTGCGCGTCACTTGGTCGTGCGCATCATCGTTCAGCGCATGGACGTGGAGAATGATCTCGTCGAGATCGAGCGGGTCATCATGCTGCTTGCGCAGTTCGAGCTGCCAGGCACCGATGCCGGGAGCGTCATCCAGCACGTGTTCCAGTTCGTTGAAGTCGATGAGGGTGCCCTTGAGCTTATCCAGGTGCATCTCACGGATCTCGGAACGGCGGGATATGCGGCCAACTAGGCGCGGCAACTGCCGCTCGCAGTAAGGGCACCGCTCATACGTCAGCCCGCCATCAATATAATCTCCGGTGCGATAGCGCAGCACCACGCTGCCCCGCGAATCAATCGGCGTGTAAACGATCTCGCCGGGATGACCGGACGGCACGACTTCGCCCGTTTCAGGGTTGATGATCTCGATGATGCCGGTATCGGGATACAGGTGGAAACCGGTGGGTGTTTCATCGATCGCACAGGGACATTCCGCCCAGGCACACTTGGCCTCCGTGAAGCCGTAGGTGCTGATGACGTCGATATCCGGCGCCTGCATGTCCGCCGCGAAGAGCGCGAGTTTGCGACGCATGCCATCGGGCACTTTCTCGCCACCGAGCACGATACGTTTCAGGTTCGGGCAACGCACCCCTTCCTGTACGGCCTCATGCAGCACGTGATAGATGAAGGTCGGCATGCCCACGAGCACGTCCGGCTGGATCTTCCGCAACATGCGGAGATTGCCCTCCGTGCCCATCACCTTGCCGCCGCCCGTGCTCAGCATGAACACCCCAAACTCAGTAGCGCCGTAATGCGTCTGCCAGAAGGCCAGGTGCGGCGCGTACGGAAAGAGATTCAGCAACCGGTATTCCGGTTTCGCCTCGCAGACCTTGAACAGGCGCAAGCCAGTGCTGGCGAGCAAGTCCATATCGTGCCCACTGTAAACAAACGGAACCGGGTCTGCCGAGCGACCTGTCGTGCTCGTCATGAAAGTGGGGCGGAACTCATGCTGCAATTCACGCTTCACCGTTTCACGACCATGCAAGAGCGCACGGACAATGGTGCCTGGACGTTGCGACAATACTTTCGGATCAGGTGCGAGGACGAAGTTGCGGTACTTCGTGGGCTCTTCGGGGGTGGAGAGCAGATCGGCCTTGCTGGTGAAAGGAAGATGGCGCAGGTCATCCAATGTGCGGATGTCGTCCGCTTTGATGCCGTGCTCGCGGAAAACATCGCGGTAATGGGCGGAGAAAGGCAACACAGTGTCCTTAAGCCACGCGTGCAACTGGCGGCCTTGCAGGCGACGGATCGTTTCCTCAGGCAGCGACTGCCATCCGGTTCTGAGCTGTGTCAGTGCGTTCATAGGGTTCCTTTCCTAGTTTGTGGATCTCATCGAGCTGTTCCTGTGCGGCCTGACGGCCGAGGGAGATGTATTTTCCGGGTTTGCTGAACTCGTGCCATTTCCCATCACACGAGAGCGGGCGGATCACGACATCCGCCTGGCGGCAGGCTTCCTCGGCCACGCGGATCTGCGCGCCGTGGACGCTACGCATCAAGTTGTCGAGGATGTTGCCGTTGGCGAAATAGTTGAAATGACGGTTGATGAATTGCAGGAGCGAAAAACGTTTCGGCACGCCTTGCATCTGTTCGCGTTCCAGATCACGCACGCATCGCAGATAGGCGGGAGTGGGGATGGTATTCACCGCGATGATGCGTTCCACGCCCATCTCGCGTAGCACATCCACGGGCAGGGGATCGGCCACACCACCATCGATGAACGTTTCATCACCGATCTGCACCGGTACACACACGCCCGGGATGGCGCTGCTGGCGTGGACGGCACTGGAGACCTGGCCGCTGGCGAAGACCGCGCGTTCCAGCGTATCGAAATTCGTGGCGACGATGCGCAAGGGCCGGACCATGTCGGAGAAATGGCTGTCGCCGATGGTGCGCTCCAGGCGGTGCTTCACATAACTGCCGAAGATAAAGCCTTGGCGCGGCGGGAAGGAGGGATCGAGCAGTTTGCAGAAACCCCAGCGGCCTTTTACCTCACCGGCCAGGTCTTCCAGCAGGTGACCGTCGTGACCGTGCGCCCAGAGCGCGGCGATGTAAGCGCCCATGCTGCATCCGGCCACGACATCGATATCGATGCCGCTTTCCTCCAGCACCTGGATGACGCCGATGTGCGAGAGGCCTTTGGCTCCGCCCGAGGAAAGCGCGAGGCCGATGCGCGTTCCGGCGATCTCCCGCGCCAGCCCCCGCAACTGGATCTCCCGTGAGCCGGTGCAATCGCGCAAGACCTGCAGACTGCCCACGCCATCGCTGGTCATGCGACCATAAAGGGCGGGGGGATCGATCGCTTCCGTGCGGTAGAACAATTCCGTGAAGCCATGCGCGCTCTCCCCTTCCTCCAGATAGAGCAGCGGTTTTAAATGCGGCTTGCGGCCGCTGGTGAGCGTGTCCAGTTCCTTGGTGATAAGATGATAATTATATACCTGGTTCGGCGACTGGCGGAGCAGGAGAAACGCTTTATCCACCAAGCCTAATACCCGGCAGAGGATGTCTGCCTTCAGCTCAGCCGAGACGATCACTAGGACATGGGCATAATGTTCGCGCGCGTGCCGGAGCAGGTTGTCGAGCGCGGTGATCTCCTCCACGCCATCGCCCAAGGTGGCCGTCAGCCAATCCGTATCCGGCCGGGAACTATCCACGCGTTCACCCAGCACGAACTCACCGTTCAAATGTGGTGGCGACGCAAGCCATTCCGACAGAGCGAAGGAGCCTCCATGAGTTACCAGGGAAAGAACCAAGGGCCGACGAATGGCTTCAACCTTCGCCAAACGAGCGATTTTGGCGGTGATCTCAGTGGCGGGCAGGTTGGTGGTCAACGGCGCAAACGCGACCAAGTTTGAGGGACCTACGGGTTGAGGCGGGGGTATAAGGAGGTGACCAAGCCGGAAAGACAAGGGAAGGGCCTCCCTTGACGCAATAAAGCTTTGTGCTGTTTTTAGCATTTCCGTCACCGCCTTTGACGGTGACCGGAACGGGACGCTTTGCGCGGACTCAGACGCTGGCTACAGGCGCCCCCGGCTGACCGTCGCCGGCTCTGTTAAGGGTTATCAGTGTAACTCTTGAGTCCATTTGTATTGCTTACTTATTCTGACGTTAACGTAAGCTTCTTTGTTCAAACGTCAATTAACGCAATGCATTTTTATACGATTTTTGCACGATTATAATGACCTCTATTAAAACCCTCCGCCCAGTGAGCTCAAGCGGAGCCGTGAGATTCGGAAGCCAGCTTGCGGAAGGAATCTGCGAGACGCTGTTTGGCCACCGAGTTCCAGGATAAATTATAGGCCAGCATGGCAAATAGCCAGAACCACCAGAGGCTTTCTGCCTTGAGCCCGTGAAAGCGCGGCCTGCTGCCATAATAAGTATGGCCCCCGTAATAAAACGGCGTGCGCTCGTAGGAGGTCAGCCACAGCGCCAAGGGATAAGCGATCAGCCACGGGAAAATGATGATCCAGAAAATGCCACGCCACGCAGCCCGGCTGGGGAACTGGCTGCGCAAGCCATTCCAAACACCGATGGTCGTCAACGTCACCGCATCTGACACCAGCAGAACGATCGCTACCAAAATGGCCACGGCGCTCGTGCGATCAGCCTTGTACTGATATTTGTAACCAACCCATAGCAACAGCAACTCGGCGAGCACGACGATGATGATGGGTTTCGCGAACTGCCGTTGGATGGCCTGACCGTAACCCGATATGACATCCTGCTCTGCCAACGGTGTGGAGAGGATGAGCTCCAGTGAACCGCTCTTGCGATCTTCAGCCAGTTGGCGCGGGGCCTCCGCCGCGAGTAACAGCTTCAGCGAACCATTTAGGAAAAAGGCGAAATATAAGGTGGTCTCCCAGTGCAGCCAGAGTCGCGGTGCGCACAGAAAACCGACCAGCCATACCAGCAGAAATACGCCGACGATGAACCACAGATATTTCACCCGCAGCGGCTCGCGGTTCACCAGCCACAGCATGGGATTCAGGTCCAGCAGGTCTCGTCGATAGGCTTGGAAGGTTTCACTGACGCTGCGGCGCGCGGAGGGCGGTGCCGGGTTATGGCGCAAAGGACTGCGGCATCGGCGCCAGAGTTTTTGCAACGGTTCTGTCAGGTCGCCATAGCCATCACGGAAAGAACGGCGGACAATCATGCTGGCGAGCCATAGTGCCGCGACGCCCATGAACGCGATGAGCAGGAACACTGAAAGGAACGGCCCAGGGCTGGCCTGAGCGTGCTTGGCCAACACCAATTTCAGCAAGACATAAGGATTGATCGCCTGAATGATGTCCCTGGTGATCAATAGCGAAGTGGAACGTGGTCCAGCCACCACCTCGATGAGCGAGGCCAGAAGCTGGGGCAACACACAGAGCCCGACCACAGTCAGAATGGTACCCAAGATGGCTTCGAACTCAGAAGTGCTCAGGGCTGAGACCAACAACCCTACGGACAGCGAAACAAACAGAGTGACTCCCAAAACGGCGGAAACATTGACCACATCAAGAAACGTCACGCCACCCATCAATAAGGGCAGGGCCAACATCGGCAGCACGGCGACGAGCGCATAAATGGCATTCAAGGAAGTGGCGGCCAGCTTGCCCAATACGACTTGGTATCCGCGCAGATTCGTGAGGAAAAGCAGACCCAAGGTGCCCTGCCGTTTCTCGGAACTGAGGCAGTCTGCTGTGGTGAAAACGCCAGCAGATAAGGCGGCCCAGAAAGCTACCCAAGCAACCTGCGTGAACAGTTCACCGCCCGATTGCTGCCACTGCACATCCTGCGACAACAGAAACCAGCCGGAAACAATGCCCGCCAAGAGCACCGAGGAGCAGCGCAAGATGTAGGTGCCGCGCTTGCGCGAGGCCACCCGCAGTTCACGCTCCACTATGGGCAGGGGCACCATGGCTTAAGACATATCGGTCGATTGGAATTAAACTTCTCCTTCGCAAACCGTCGCCAACGGTCTGTGCTTGGGACGCAAGCTAAGCCAGCACTTGCGCCAAAACAATCAAAACTCAACGGCTGGCAGTGTTTAGAAATCCGTCGCCAGAAACAAAATATGCGTGCCGATCCCTTAAAAGAAACCGGCACGCACTGAGCTTGGGGTAAATGAATCCGCAGTCCTACTCCGCCACGATCTTCACCGTATGCGTCACGGGCACGAAGGCTTTCTTGATCGCCTCGGCGAGCGGGGTGCGTTCCGCTTCGGTCCGGGCGGTCACTTCGTCCATGGTTCCCTCTTTCTTGCCTTTCACAAACTCCACCTTGATCTGCTTGGTCTCGAAGCTCTGCTTGGCGAGCACGGCATCATCCACTTTCTTGAAGGCGTCGCTGAACGGGTTCGTGACGAAATCGGCGGCGAGGTTCACGCCCTTCGCGAGTTCTTCCTTGGTGTAGGAGCGCGTCTCGGTG
>JAJNBN010000051.1 GCA_021156225.1 Verrucomicrobiota bacterium
GGGAAGCGTGGGCGACGCATCGAAACGCTGCGCTTGCCACAATCGTTTTAGATCGTCGTCTTGCATGGGCCCTCCTTGATCAAGGTTGAGAGTTTCTTTTTCGCGCGATGCAGGATCACGCCGACGTTGCTTTCGCTGATGCCCATGACCGTCGCCATCTGTTCGTAGCTGAGATCTTCGAGGAACAGGGTGATGGCCGCCTTCTCCAAACCGTCGAGTTGCGAGATCGCCCGGAACATCTGATCAAGCTGCTCGTTTTTATGCGGATTGTGGGAGGGGAGGTTTTCGGGGACATCGTGCAACTGGTCGCCTTCGCAAGGGGTGATCCGGGCGCGGCGGGACTTGTCTTTGCGGACAAAGCTGATGGCCGTGTTCAGGGCGATCCGGTAAAGCCAGGTATTCGCATAATGGTCCTCGCGCAGATTGGGCAACGCCCGCCAGATCTGGAACAGGATTTCCTGATAGAGATCGTCCTGATCGGCCGAATCCCACGCGTAAACGCGGCAGATCTTCAGGATCTTCGGCCGGTTGGCGTGGAGCAGTTCCAGGAACTTTCCGTCATTGTTCGGATCAGGATTCACTATGTCTTTATCTGATTAGTCGCCGGCAACGGGGGAAACTTACAGAAAAGTTTGTTTTTTCGGAAGGTGATCTCACAAAGGGGCGGATGGCACCCCTCACACCTGCCGAAGTGCGCTTTCCCAAAAGCGGAAGGGGAGTGTTTCCGTACTTTCCTCAGCCAACCCCGATTCGGGGGTTGCGCAGGTGCTTCTGGCTGGGTTGGTCTTGGCTGCACGGCTTGACAGGCTTTTTGAGCGGGGGAAGGTCAGCTATGAAAAAGCCGCGTGAGGGCATCGGGAGAGTGGGGTCAGATTGTCCCCCGCCCGGTTGAATGAGGGCGACAAGGAAAAATTACAATGTGTGGGACGCATTTTTAGGAGGGCGCCCGGACGATAAAGACTGGGAGATTGTTGAGGCCGAGCTTGGATATCTGTTTCCCAGCGACCTTAAGCGACTGCTGAGTGTTTTAGGCGCCGGCAGTTTCGGATGTGGGTTGGCTTTGCAAAGTCCGAGAGCTCGGTTTGAGAGCTATAAGCTGTCGCATGAAACTCTGACGATGCATCGGGAGTCTATTCAGCATTTGGAAGATAGAATGGGCATTTCTTTCTATCCAGATGAAGGAGGCATGGTTTTAATTGCAAGTCTTGACCAGCAAGATTTTTATCTCGCCCCAAGCTCTGCATCGTCTTCTGTGCTCGGAAAACTTCTGTGGTTGGATATTAATACTGAGGAGATTGTTAATATTAAGCTCTCTTTTTCAGAGTTTATATTTTTGCTATATAAAGGCAATTGGAATGGAGATCGAGCCGATGAATTGAGGGACTACATTTGGAAAAATGGCGAAGTCCCTTTTTTCACGGCCGACGACGTTTGACCTTCCGGGCTCGCTTTAAATCGCTGCGGGCTGAACGCAACCGAGTGTGCAGAGCACTTTCACATCAACCAAAGCACCGTAAGCGGTACGCGAGCCATTTCAATTACCCACATCTCCTTTGGCGAGGAGGTAGCCGAGGTGGAGGTCGTTAAGAGCTTGCGTGAAAAGGCTCTAAGTCGGGCGAGGCCGCACCGGAAGATTTTGATACCGGTTGGCGGACCATTAGCATGGTTCGGGAGCAAGCCCGGCCAGCTCTAGCGACCTTTCAGGCCGCGTGTAGTGTAGCAGGCGCAGCTTACCCAGGGCAGGCGAGCTGCCCTGGGCTGGAATCTTTTGGCCCGTTGGGCCAAGCGGGGCGAAGACTTGGAGGGGATTTCGGGCGGGTGGTTTTGAGCGAGGATGGGCCAGCGTTGCTTAGGGACGTTGCTGCGGGTTGAGGCAACCCGCGCTCCGAGGGAGGCGACGCAGGCGGTGGATGGGAATGGGTAGAATACCTCGGCACTTATGTACATGTGCCGAGGTGGATAAGGGAGGGCTAAGCCGAAGCTCAAAGCTCAAAAATGGGCAGAGCCTCGTTATCCCGCGTGCGGGACTGCTACGTTACGAAATGTGGAGTGGGACATTTTGACGCAGTGATTTTCGTGAGATTTTTCTGATTATTTTTGAAACTTTTTCGGGTGGGCGGCGTCTATATAGACAGGCAAGGAGTGTGTGTGCGATCAGTGAAGCGCGCCCCCACGAGAAGAGATATGCGGAGGATGTTTGTCATCAAGGAGTTCGAGCGGAGCAGGCCGGGAGAGACTGGTCGGCGGCGGGGATTTAACGTTCAGAACGGGAGGAGTTCGAGGACGACGACGCCCCGACCCCAAGACGGTACGGGGTTCAGGACGAGGACGAGAACGAAAGCGCGGTGCTTGCTTGGAGCGGCAAGTCCGGTATACTTGGGCGAAATCCCTGAAACTTACGGACGCGGCGTAGCGTCTGAGAGAGAACGCGTTATGAAATCTCAAATCCAAAGCTCCAAGCTCCAGAGAAGATCCAATAGCAAAGCTCCAATAGGGCAAGGCGTGCGGCAGGTTTTATGTTTGGCACTTCTCTGGAGCTTGGTGTTTGGGGTTTGGAGCTTCTCCGCCGAGGCGGCAGCGACGGCGAAGAAGCCGAACATCGTCTTCATCATGGCGGATGATCTGGGGTACACGGATGTGGCGTGCTTCGGGAGCAAGTATTACGAGACGCCGAACATCGACAAGCTGGCGTCGCAGGGGATGAAGCTGCTGAATTATCATCACTGTCAGAATTGCCAGCCGACGCGGGCGGCGCTTTTGAGCGGCCAGTATGCGCCGCGCACGGGCATCTATACGGTGGGCGGGATCGATCGTTTCGAGTGGCAGGGGCGTCCACTGCGTCCGGTGGACAATGTGCAGAACCTGCCTTTGGAAAAAATCACGATCGCCCAGTCATTGAAGAAGGCGGGGTATGCGACCGCCATGTTCGGTAAGTGGCATCTCGGCAATGGCGAGGAGTATCATCCAGGCAAGCGGGGCTTTGATGAGGCCATCGTCTCTAACGGACAACATTTTGATTTCGCGACCTCACCCAAGACGGACTATCCGAAGGGGCAGTATCTGGCGGATTTCCTGACGGACAAGGCGGTGGATTTCATCAAGCGCAAGAAGGATGAAAACTTCTTTCTGTATCTGCCGCACTTTGGCGTGCACTCGCCGTATCAGGCGAAGCCGGAGCTGATCGAGAAGTTCAAGAAAAAGGAAGGCGTGGGCGGGCACAATGACCCGACCTACGCGGCGATGATCTACAGCGTGGATGAGAGTGTGGGTCGCGTGATGGCGACGTTGAAGGAGTTGAAGCTGGAGGAGAACACGGTACTGATCTTCACGAGCGATAATGGCGGCGTGGGCGGTTATGTGCGCGAAGGGATCAAGAAATCCAAGGACACGACGGACAACGCGCCGTTGCGCAGCGGCAAGGGCAGTCTCTACGAAGGCGGCACGCGCGAGCCGTTCATCGTGCGCTGGCCGGGCCAGGTGAAGCCGGGTGCCACGTGTAACGTGCCGGGCATCCATGTGGACATCTATCCGACGTTCCTTGATATCGTCGGCGCGAAGAAGCCGGAGAATTACATTTTGGATGGCGAGAGCTTGCTGCCGCTCTTCAAGGATGGGAATGCGAAGCTGAAACGCGAGGCGATCTATCAACATTTTCCGGGTTACCTCGGCGCGGGCGAGAACACGTGGCGCACGACGCCCGTGGGCTTGATCCAGGCGGGGGATTGGAAGTTGATGGAGTTCTTCGAGGATGGGCGGTTGGAGCTGTATAATCTGAAGGATGATATCGGGGAGCAGAACAATCTGGCGGCGAAGAATCCGGAGAAGGTGAAGGAGCTGCACGCGAAGATGATCGCGTGGCGGAAGGAAGTGGGCGCGAAGATGCCGACGAAGAATAATCCGACGGAAGCGCCGACCAAGGGCGAGGAACCGGCGAAGAAGAAAAAGAAGAAAAAGGCGGCCGAGGACGAATGAGATCGAGCACTCAATCTGAATTCTCACCCCTCTCCCCATTGAGGGGCGAGGGAGGAGAAGTCGCTAGGCATTCTAGCGCGTCAGGCAAAATGAAAAGGATTGCAGATATGAAAAAGCATTTGTTTCTGGTCATTGCTTTGTTTGCGTCATTGGTGGCAGCCAGTGCGGCGGAGTCCAAGCCGAACATCCTGTTCATCGTCGGCGATGACATGGGGTATGCGGATGTGGGCTTTCATGGTTGCAAGGATATCCCGACGCCAAACTTGGATGCGCTGGCGAAGGAGGGGGTGCGGTTCACGAGCGGGTATGTCACGGGGCCGTATTGCTCACCGACGCGCGCCGGGTTGTTGACGGGACGTTATCAGCAACGCTTTGGGCATGAGTTCAATCCAGGCAGCGGGACCAGCGGCATGCCGGTGACAGAGAGCACGATCGCGGACCGGTTGAAGGCGGCGGGGTATGCGACAGCGCTGGTGGGCAAGTGGCACCTGGGCTCGCAGGAGATGATGCACCCGCAGAAGCGCGGCTTTGAAGAGTTCTATGGGTTTCTCGGTGGGGCGCATAGTTTCTTCGATGCGGGCGGGATCATGCGCGGAACCACGCTGGTGAAGGAGATGGATTACACGACGGATGCGTTCGGGCGTGAGGCGGTGGCGTTCGTGGAGAAGAACCAGGTGAAGCCGTGGTTTCTGTATCTCGCGTTCAACGCGGTGCATACACCGATGCACGCCACGGAGGACCGGTTGGCGAAGTTCGCGAGCATCACGGACACGAAGCGGCGCACGTATGCGGCGATGATGTTCGCGATGGATGAAGCGATCGGCAAGGTACGGAAATCTCTCGCTGCTACCGGCCAGGAGAAACGGACGTTGATCTGCTTCATCAGCGATAACGGCGGACCGACGATGAACGGGGTGACGGTGAATGGCTCGGTGAACACGCGATCTGCATGCGACGGCTTTGACGGTCGCGGGGGTAAGCGCGAAACCGGAGTGGAAGCTGGAGGGCGTGAACTTGTTGCCGTTCATAGCAGGCAAGGACAAGGGTGCGCCGCATGAGACGTTGTACTGGCGGTTCGGCGAGCAGATGGCCATTCGCAAGGGGGATTTCAAACTGGTGAAGTATGATCTGGCGGCGGAAGGCGGCAAGGGGACGAGCGCGGTTAAGTTGTATGATCTGGGCAAGGATATCGGCGAGGCGAAGGATCTGACGGCGACGATGCCGGAGAAGGTGAAGGAATTGCAGACGGCGTGGAGCGAATGGGACAAGGCGAATATCAAACCGCTGTGGGGCGGTGGCAGCAAAGGCGGCGGGGATGGGGCGGAGCCGGATGCACCGAAGAAGAAAAAGAAGAAGGCCGAAGCTCGGCAGGCCAATTGAGAGAAAATTTAAAACGATGAGAACCATGAAGCACTCGTTACTGACACTGACTTTGATCGGCGTGGGCGTTTCCCTCGCCACGGCGGCGGATTGGAACCAATGGCGTGGGCCGGGCCGCAACGGCGTTCTGCCGGAGAGCCCGAAGCTCGCGGAGACTTGGCCGGCGGAGGGGCCGAAGAAACTTTGGGAGAGCGAGATGATCCCCGGCAATGACGAGGGCGGGCACGGGAGCCCGGTGGTGCTCGGCAAGCGCGCGTATCTCTCGGTGGTGTGGCATACGGATGTGCCATCCGAGACTCGGACGCTCACGGACTTGGTGATCCGCAATCTCGGTTATCAGAATCCGGCCGGACTCGGCAAGGAGCTCGCCGCGAAGATGGAAGCGGATCGTGAAGCGCTCAGCCCGCAGATGCGTGGCAAGAAGCTCGACGATTACATCGCAGAATGGATCGAGGCAAATCTGAACAAACGGCAAAAGCAGTTGATGGGCGGGTTTGTCTCGGGCCGCTTTAAGAAAGGCAAGCTGGCAATTCCTCTGGGTGATTACGAGAAGATCAACGCGATGCAGGACAAGCCGTTCGCGAATGAGGCAGCGTTCAAGAAGTGGCTGGAGGATGAAAAATTCGCAGAGCATGTGAAGCAGGAGATTTTGGAAAAGACGCCGCCGACGCAGCGTGTGGCGGAGGATGTCGTCGTGTGTCTGGATATCGAGACAGGCAAGACGATCTGGAAGGCAGCCGCGCCGGGCGAACCGAAGGGGCGCAACTGCTCCAGCACGCCGGTGGTGGCGGATGGTAAAGTCTTTGCGATGGGCAGCACGCATCTCTACGCGGTGGATGCGGACAAGGGGAAGATCCTTTGGTCCACGCCCTTGCCCGCGAAGGCTCCCGGGTCCTCGCCGCTCTACGTCGATGGCGTGGTGGTGATCAATGCGGGCAAGTTGACGGCCTACGATGCGGCGACGGGCAAGCAACTCTGGCAACCGGACAAGATCGGCGGCGGGCAATCTTCACCGGTGGCCTGGAAGAAGGACGGGAAAACGTTGGTGGTCTTCAACGGGCGCAATGAATTGACGGCGCATGACCTGAAGACGGGCAAGGAAGCCTGGCGCACGACGGGCGGTGGGGATGCGACACCATCCATCGTGGATGACGTGCTGGCGGTGCAGACGAAGAATGCGGCGCAGGGATTGGTGGCGTTCAAGCTGAAGCTGGATGGCGTGGAGGAATTGTGGAAGTTCCCGATCGAAGCGGTGCGCACGCAATCGAGCCCGGTGATCTACGATGGCAACGTGTATTTGATGGATGACGGGTATCATTACTGCCTCTCGCTCGCGAGCGGCGAGGTGCGGTGGAAGCATCCGGTGCCCTCGACGATCTCGTCACCGCTCATCGCGGACGGCAAGGTGTTCGTGATGATGAACAGCGGGAATAATCTGCAGATGCTGAAGGCCACGGCGGAACAGCGCGTGGAACTGGGCAAGGCGAACGTGCGGGCGCTGTGGTGTCCTTCACCGACGATCTCGCAGGGCAGATTGCTCGTGCGGACGAAGGATCGGGTGGTGTGCTATGATTTGCGGGAGAGTTGAGGCGCGATGAAGTTCCTCGAATTGAATCACGTAGCAGTGCATGTCTCGGATGTGGCCAAGAGCCGCGATTTTTACCAATACGTTTTGCAATTGGAAACAATCCCGCGACCCGCGTTCACCTTTCCCGGCGAGTGGTTCCGCTTGGGGCAGACACAGGAGCTGCACCTCATCGGTGACCGTTCGCAACCGGTGGTTTCGCACAATCGCGGTACGCACTTCGCCTTGTTGGTGGATGACGTGGATGCGTGGGAAGCACACTTGAAATCGACCGGTTATCCTTTCTTCCCACGCAAGGTGCGGCCTGACGGTGCCTGGCAGATCTTCATCATTGATCCAGACGGACACTACATCGAACTTTGTTCGAAGCCCGGGATGGCATCGTCAGCAGTGTAGTAATGCAAAACCCCGCAGCCTCACGACTGCGGGGTTCGCTGAATCATTTCCGACCGGTTACTTGATCGCCGCCAACTCCGCCGCGATCAATTCCTTCGTCTTCGCTTTGGCGTCGGCCAGGCTGATCTCGCCCTTGTCGATCTTCGCGATGAACGACTTTTGCGCGAGGTAATCCTTGTTCGCCACGCCCGCTTTGCTCTGGAGCATGCGCCAGGCTTTGCGACGTTCCACACCGAAGAGCACCATCTGGCGCGTCACCGCGTAATACTTCAATTTGCCACGCACCTCGGCCTTGATGTAGCAGTCGAAGTTCGGCACGAAACTGCGATGGTTCGGATCGAACACACGGCGGTGGATCACGTCATCCTGCGTGATGAGCAGCATCATGTCGTCGAAGTGGATCATCTTCTGCGCCTCTTCTTCCGTGATGCTCTTCACGTGCTTGCGGAAGCGCCCTTCCGTGAGTGCCCAGTGCGCCACCGTGTAATTGTACTCCTCGCCATTCGTCGCGAACTTCGTGCGCCACCAATCGCGTTCCGGCGTCGGGTTGCCCTTGATGTCGAGCGCTTCCTGGGTCGTCTCGCCGCGACGCGGGTTGAACACGAACTCTGGCATGCCACGCGCATCGCGCACCATCTTCGCCTGGTCGGCGGACATGTTATCACCCACGCCGTGTTCCGGCTGGCAGGTGGTGTAAGCCTGGAAGAACGCCGTGCCGCGGTATTCGAGACCGTCCAGCATCGCCTTGTACATCTTGGCCGCATTCGCCATCGAAACCTGCGCGACAAACGGCGAACCGTGCCCGCTCGTGAACGCCTCCGCGACATTCTTCTTCTCGATCAACTTGCCCTGCGAGGCCACGCCGAACTGGTTCATGTCATAACCACCGAGCATCGTGGACGAGTCGGAGTTCTGACCGCCGGTGTTCGAGTAGACCTGCGTGTCGAGCATCAGCATCTTCACGTTCGGCCGGTTTTGCAGGATGACCTTTGAGACGTTCTGGAACCCAATGTCACCCGTGGCCCCATCGCCACCGACCACCCAGACTTTGGGCAGCTCACGGATTTCCTGCTCCGTCATCAACGTATCGTCCAAGTGCGTGAGCGTGAAGTATTCCATCTCGCTCGTAACGATTGGCCTATCGAGCAACGCATCTGCCAGACGTTCCGGCACCACCGATCGACGCGCATGATTCACGATGACCGATTCCGCCATGAGCCACGAGATGGTCGAGCCATCTTGGAACAGAGAGTTCATCCACGGATACGGATGCGGATTGGACGGCGGCGTGGAGCCATACACCGTGTTACAACCCGTGCTCGCGCCCATCATCATCACGGACATGCCGTTCGCCTTGCGGCCGTCGATGGCCTGCAATTCCTTGTGATTGAACGCATCCTGTCTGAGCACCGCCACCAGACCGTCGATGAGTTGTTTGTCCGTGATCGTGCCGTGCTTCGCCTCGTAGTCCGCGATGCGCTTGTCTGTATCCGCATCGTTCTCGCCGCCGAGGCCCATGATGATATGCGCGATGCTCTTGCAATAGAGCTTGTACTGCGCCTCGTCATTGGCCTTCAGCACCATCAGTTTCGCGGGCCCATCGGCTTCCAGCCGTGTCGCCTTCGCCTTCAGACGTTCCGCCTTCTTGTGATACAACGGGCGCATGTAAGCCTCCGTCACGGAAGCGATCGCGCGCAGCACGCTCTTCTCACCGCAACCGGCGCACGCACCATCACCCGAAACGAGCGCCTCGTAATTGCGCCGCACCATCAAGTGATTGCGCAAGGCCGCTTCACGCGAACCCGCTGCGTCCAAGTCGTTGTAGAGCCCCAGGAACTTTTGCGGGGTATCCGGCAGCAAGCGCGAGAAGATCTGCGCCGTCGTCAGCTTGGCGTTCAGGTCTTCCGTCTCCGTCGTCATGCGCAAGGCATCGTGATCACCGCACACTTGCACGCACTCGCCGCAACCTTTGCAAAGATCGCTCACGAAGATGGAGAACAACCCACCGCCACCGGGCGTCTTCTGCTCCAGCGAACGGAAGATGGCCGGCACATTCGAGTAAGCCAGCGGCAATTGCTCGATAATGCCCGTGAACTGCGCACGCGAGGCTTCCGCGATCTGCGTCAGCGCATTCAGTTCATCACGGATGATGTCTTTGAACGGCACCGGCTCGCGTTTCTTCACCGCATCCACCATGCGCACCCGGGCACGTTCTTCCACGCCCTTCAATTCATTCAGCAGCTTCTTGCGCTCGGCTGTGTCTGAGATGTAGTTGATCGCTGCCGTTTGCAGCACTGTGGAGATGTCCTGCGAGGTATTTGGCAAGGCCGTGTCCGGGCATGCCGTGATGCACTCCATGCACTGCGTGCAGTTCTCCGCGATGTAAACCGGCGTCTCCCGCCGTGCCACATACTTGGATTGCGTGGCTCCCGTGCCCGCGCCCATCACACCCACGGATGCGAGCGCACCGGCGGGCTGGTGATAACCCATGCCGCAACGGAACTCGCTGTCAAACTTCGCCAGCGATTGCACCGGCACTCGCGTCTGGCCGCCCGGCATCGGGAACGCTTGCAAACCATTGCCTGCCTTCACCCCGGCCGTCGGCGTGAACTGGTGGTCACCCAGCGGCTTCAGCGGCGCATTGCGCATGCTGGAGCGGTCCGCATCGTCGATTTCCCCATGCTTGATCTCGTGCACCTGCGTGAAGCCCTGTGTCATGACCTCCATGTTGGAAGCCACCACGGCATCACCGAAGCGTCCGAACTTCTTCTCATACTGCTTCCGCACCACCGTGAGGAACTGTTCCTCCGTGATGCCGAACGTATTTAGAAACGGCGACACACGGAAGAACGCGCCCAAGAACGAATTGCCCTGCATGCGCAATTGCAACTCCGGCTGGTTCGTCGCTTTGCGTGCGATCGCGAAGCCCGGCAAAATGAACACGCGGATATTGTTTTCTTTGACGAACTTGCGGTGATGCGCCGGGATGCGCTGCCACGCGACGTCTGGAGTGTCGCTGGATTCCCACACGAGGCTGCCGCCCTTCTTCAAGCCCTCCAGCGGATTCGTATGCGTGAAAGCTTTCGGATCGCAGCACAGCACCACGTCCACGTGGTTCAGCTCGCAATTCACCCGCACGCGTTGCGGCGCGACCACTAGGTAATAATTCGTCGGCGCACCCTTCTTCTCGGACCCGTACTTCGGGTTCGCCATGATGTTCAGCTTGTCCTTCAGGATGCCTTCCTCGTCATAGACGGGGTCGCGCTCCGAGACGTATTTGCCGAAGTCACCGATGATCGAGCCGAGGTTCTTGCCCGTCGTGATCATGCCCCAACCGCCGATGGAGTGGAACCGCACCGCGATGGACTTATCCGGCAGCAGCGAGGGCGTGTCCTTGCTGATGACCGCATACGGATGATCCACACCGAGCACGAAGAACGTCTCGCCATCCGCAGAACCCTTGCCGTCCTTTCGCTTCGTCTGACCCACCGCAAATTCATACGCGCCCAAGGTATGTTCCGGACGGAAGTCGCGGGAACCGATGCCGTACGAACCACGGAACAAACGCGGTGTTTCTTCCGGCGTCAGCGCGGGCAATGTGCCGCCAAACTTCGCCACCTCATGCGCCTTGCCAAAGGCTACTCGAATATCGCGCGCCAGCGGATTATCACCCGCCAGGCTCTCATCCGTACGCTCGATGATGATGACGTTCTTCTTCCCGCGCAGCGCATTGATGATCGTCGCTTCCGGGAAGGGCCGGATCACATTGATATGGATGCTGCCCACCTTCGCATTGCGCTGGTTACGCAAGTAATCGCACGCCTCTTCGATGTTCTCCGCCGCGCAACCGAGCGAGACGAACACTGTGTCCGCATCCTCCGTCTTGTATTCCGTGATGAGCCCGTAATGACGGCCCGTCAGGTGGCCGAACTCCGCGTAGCTTTTCTCCAGGAAACCGAGGATATACTCGTTGAAATTATTCCGGCGCGCCACCACACCGTTCATGTGATGCTCCTGATTCTGCACCGGTCCGAGGAGGATCGGGTTTTTCAGATCGATCATGATGGGCACGCGACGACGCTTGGCACCGAAGAGTTCCTTCTGTGCGGGCGTCGGGGAATCGATCTGGTCATCCGGTGCCCCGAGGAATTCACGGAGCAATTCCGCTTCGGGCGCCAGATATGTGCGCTCCGAGTGCGTCGTGAGCATACCGTCCTGAATATTCATGCCGGGGTTCAGCGCCAGCTCGTTCGCCTTGCGCAGGATGATGCCCTGGTCGGCGGCCTGCTGCGCGTCCTTCGCCATCAGCATCGTCCAACCGGTATCTAGTGCCGCGTAAAAGTCATCATGACCGCAATGCACATTCAGCGCGTGCTTGGTCAATGCGCGTGCGCCCACCTCCAGCACCATCGTGGAGAGTTTGCCCGGCGCGTGGTAATATTGCTCCATCGCGTACACGATGCCCTGGCCGGAAGTGAAATTCACCGTCCGCTTGCCCTGCACCGCATAAGACGTCGCGCCACCTTGCGCCGCATGCTCGCCTTCCGTCTCCACCGCGATCTTCTGCTGGCCCCAGACGTTCAGTTCGCCCTGCGCAAAGGATTGCTGGTAGATCTCGCCGCCTTCCGTGGAGGGCGTTATGGGATAGAACACCCCGCCTTCCGTGATGCGCGTTTCCACCCATTGCGTGACGAGCTGGTTGCCGTTACACGTCACCCGGATGCCGGGATATTTGGGTTTATTACGCGAGCTGACGGCAGGGTTGGTAGGTACCGGTTTTCCAGCGGTTACAGGAGTTTCTGTGGCCATAAAGCATATGCCTTTCAGTAACGCCCTCGACGGCCGTTCAGTAAATGACGGTCCCCCGCCATGCATGGCCAGAACGAAGGTGTCCCTCAAGTTATGACGCCCGCCCAAAAGACTCAAAGGAAAAGAATGACGGATTTGGCTATTTTCAATCGTCCTTAACCCCGTGCCGCTAGGTCGGGGCGTACTCGAACTCGTCCTCGACCGGATTCCCCCCGCGCTGTCTTTTCGCTCTACCATGGGCATGAGCATGTCCCATTTTTCCTGCCTGCGTTATCACTACGCTCGCTATAACACGTACAACTACACAAAATTTCAGCAAATCACCCTTTGGAGCGGCGAAATCCGATCCGGGCGAATCGGCTTTCCAGTCGCCCTTGCAATTCACCGTCCGATACCCCACTTTTAAGCCACAATAAGGAGAAGCCCGTGACCAAATGCCTCCAATGCCAGAGTGAACGAGTGACGAAGGGAAAGATCGTTGAACCGCGTAACGGCGGCCCCGCGCAATTTCGACCCCAAGGCCTGCGCCCGTTCGCCTTCACCATGAGTCAGGGAACCGAGATGACGGACCAAGCCCACGCCTGCCTGGACTGCGGCCTCGTCTGGAGCACCACCGACAAGTTTGAACTCGCCAGTTTCATGCGGAAGCATTGCGACTCGTGACGGAGTAATCGCCTCATGAAGAAGCTCAAAGAACCTTTCGCCCTATTACTGGCAGTCATGTTCGCACTCTATTTGTCAGGGTATGGTGCGTATCGCTGCTTTGGTCCCATTTCCCAGCATTGGCCTCGCGGAGACCAACTCGGCCCGAATGAAGATTATCCCGCTTTATTGATTAGCGTGGAAACCCCAACCCGTGAATTACTCTTCCAGATATTCACTCCCTGCATCTCCTTGGAGGACAGCTACTACCGTCTGCGCGGAACAGCAACTTCGCCATTGGTGCAACCTGCTGGCGAAACATAAGGAGGGCAAACGTGCCTTGGAGCGGGTAGAGCATCACTTCACGCTGTGCCTCCACCTGCAAGCTGATGAAACTCTCACGATCCCTGCCGAACTCATTGCAGAACTGGCGCATCATCACCTCGGGATCAAAGCCTGTGCTGGATGAGTCACCCATCACCCATCCCCAACAAGCCGCCGCCACTGCCAAAGAAGAGGTTCACTCCCGCTGTTTGGGTGGCCTGTCTTTCGGCTAGATTCGCCGTCTTGATGGAGGTGACTGAGCCGAAACAAAGCCAGAAAGACCGCTCCTTTCTTCTCTCCACCACACCGCTACATCATTTTTAAAACCGCTCTAGTATTTCAAAGAACTGCACCCAGACAATTTCGCCTGTTTAGCCGCCAGCTTGGGAAACTGGTTTGGTTTTTGTTGGCATTTGCCTCACTTCCCCTTCGGCACCACCGGCAGCAGGATATGCGACGGATGCTGCTGATCGTGATAGATCGCGTTCATCGCTATCACCAAGCGCCGGTGCTGGTTCAGCGGTTCACCCGTGTTCGGGTTCAGGTCAAAGCGCGGAAAGTTGCTGCTCGAGATGTCCACGCGGATGCGATGCCCCTTCTTGAATACATTGGAAGTCGGATACAGCTTGATCGTCAGCGGATACACCGAGCCCACCTTCATCAGATTCTCCTCCTTCAATGAATCCCGGAACCGCGCGCGCAAAATCGCATCGCCGATGAGCATATCGAAACCATTCGGATAATCCGTGCTCGCCGGATACACATCCACCAGCTTCGCCGTGAAATCCGTGTCCAGCGCGGAAGACGACACCCACAGCTTCACCTCGATCTCGCCCGTCACCTCCACGTCCTCGGCCAGCGGCGCGGTCTGGAAGACCAGCACGTCATTCCGCGCCGAGAGTGGGATGGGCTTCGGCCAGTTCCAGAAATTCGTATTGCCGCGCTGATCCCACGCGCCTGACACCATGATGCCATCACCCGAGGAGATCTGTCCGCCGATCGTCGGCACCGGATTGCGCGGATCATATTGATAACTTGTCGAGGCCCATCGCTCGCTTGGCACCGTCTTCTTCAAGACACCATCGGAATGCAAGTAGAACGGCGTGTAAACCGTCCGCTTCAACGGCCACTCATGCTCCTCGCGCCAATAGCCGCCATGATTCAACAGCCCCTTGTCCGTCTTTGTTCCATCGCCCGTGCCCATCACGAAGATGCGCACCTTCGTCGCATAGGGAGCGGCCTTGCCCACGGCGGTATCCATCCCCTTCAGCCACTTGTCATACCACGCCAATCGCCACGCACCCTGATCCGCGATGCCCGCCTCCTTGCCGAAATAAACCTGCCCGTGTGAATCCCCCGACTGCGCCCCATGTATCCATGGCCCCATGATGAGATATACCGGGCTCTTCAACGTCTGAGAGAGCGCCACATAATTCGCCGTCGTATTCCCCGCCCACGAATCATACCACCCGCCCACCAGATACACCGGGATATCTTTGTACTTCTCCGGATACTCCACGATGTTGTTCTGTATCCAGAACTCATCATTCGCCCCGTGGTTCATCGCTTCAATGAGCCAGTCTTCGAACTCAGGTGCGAGCCGCAGCGGCGTCATCCCTTTGCGCAAGGGGATATGCTTCAGATACTCCAGCCGGTTATCCGCCATCTCCTTGAGGATCGCCGCCTTCGCCGGATCTTGGGAGGCACTGCTTCCCTTGGCCGCATTCAGCATGATCCAGTTCCAGAACCGCATCTCGAACGCGCCACCTTGACGCATCCCGCGCTGACCGGTGTTGGACACCGCATCCACCGGAATCACCGTCACCAGTTCCGGTGCCCGCTCCATCGCCATCGCGTGCTGCGTGCCGCCTACATAAGAGATGCCCAACATGCCAATCTTGCCATTGGACCACGGCTGCTTGCCGATCCACGCCGCACAATCCACCCCATCCCGCCCGTCATCCGTAATCATGTGCCAGACGCCCTCCGATTGATAACGCCCCCGCGTATCCTGGGAGACAAACGCATACCCCCGCGTGGCGTAATACTTCCCCGGCCCCGCATTGCCTGCCTTCCCATAAGGCGTCCGCGTCAGGATGATGGGAACCTTCTCCTCGACCACCGCCCCGTTCTTCGCGGGCAGATAAATATCCGTGGCCAGCTTCACCCCATCCCGCATGACCACCATCACGTTCGAGCGCACGATGAAATCATACTCCGCCGGGCGCGCGACGAGCTGTGCCTCCAAACGCTGGGACGACAAAGTGAGCAGCAACAGGAGTAACGGTAGTGCGCGAAAATTCATGGGCTGTATTGGAGTAACGGAAAAGAGTTATACGGGAAATGTCCCCGCGAAGAAACTGGAAATACGCCAATCCCTGAAGTGCTTCTCCACGGATAAAGCAGAATGACTCAAACAAAAAAGCCAGCGGTTTGAACCGCTGGCAATTTCTTGAGCTCTGATTGAGCCGTCCTTTCGGACTGAACGATCAAGAACTCAAGTGCGTCGAGCAAACGCATCATACCAGCGCGACAGCCCGCGTCAACCAATGGTGTCCGCACGACATCAGCCGTGACTTTCTGGCCTGATTTTCCCCTCGGCGCCAACGGCGCGACCATACCAGCCGTCGCCCCTTTCAGGCCTATGATTCCACCCATCTACGAACGGACTGTGCGATTGCAGAACCCGGCATCTTCCCTGCCATTGACGTGCTTCCTTCTGCCCCGCAGAGTTCCGCCGCTTTATCTATGCCGCACATTCACGAGAAAATAGATTTCACCGTCGCCATCTTTGTGGTGCATGAGCAAAAGATCCTGCTCATCCACCACCGC
>JAJNBN010000594.1 GCA_021156225.1 Verrucomicrobiota bacterium
CCGTTTGCAGTTTGTGAGCGGATCGCCTTTAAATCCTGATAACCGTATCGCGCTTTTCCAAAAGCGGGAGATTCGTCGTGTCATACACGGGGGTGAGTGGTGGTTCGTTATTACTGACGTTATTGCTGTTTTAACCGATTCGGTGGACCCCGCAGGCTATCTGAAAGATATGCGTCGAAGGGATCCCGAAATTAGCAAAGGGTGGGGGCAAATTGCCACCCCCCTTTTGATTGATACAGCGGGTGGACAGCAAAAGCTTAACTGTGCCAATACTGAGGGCATTTTCCGTCTAATTCAAAGCATTCCCAGCCCGAAAGCTGAACCATTTAAACGGTGGTTGGCCAAGGTGGGTTATGAGCGCATACAGGAGATTGAAAATCCAGAGCTGGCCAGCAAGCGTGTTCGGGCTATTTACAAGGCCAAGGGGTATTCGGATGACTGGATTGAAAAGCGCATGCGGTCCATTGCCATACGTGACGAACTCACGGATGAGTGGAAGAAGCGAGGGATAAAGGCACAGCGTGAGTATTCCATTCTGACAGCCGAGATATCCAAGGCTACCTTTGGCCTGACACCAACGGAGTATACAGAATTAAAACGTCTGAAGCGTGAGAATCTTCGTGATCATATGACGGATCTCGAACTCATTTTCTCCATGCTTGGTGAAGCATCAACAACCGAGATTGCGAGAAACAAAGACGTTCAGGGTTTCCCTCAGAACAAGAGAGCTGCCTTAGAAGGTGGTACCGTAGCTGGAAATGCCCGACGTGAACTGGAACAACGCAGCGGACGTAAAGTTGTTACCGCAGAAAATTACCTGTCTTTAACCCAATCAGTAAAAAAAGCCAAACGTGTGAAAGGGAAGTCATGACGGTGAAGCTGAATTTGAACGCATGACCCAAGATTTTACACTTTGAATTGATTAAGATTTTTATCCCATGAGCCAGCATCCTATCGAAATTCTCCGGTTCAACACGTGCGGCAGCGTGGACGACGGCAAGTCCACGCTCATCGGCCGTCTGCTTTACGATTCAAAATCGTTGATGGAAGACCAGCTCGAAGCGTTGCAACGCTCGGCGGACATCACCGGCGGCGGACAGGTCAACTTGGCGAACCTCACGGACGGTCTGCGTGCCGAGCGCGAGCAGGGCATCACGATCGACGTGGCCTATCGTTAC
The DNA here is from genome assembly GCA_021156225.1 of Verrucomicrobiota bacterium. Lineage (GTDB taxonomy): Bacteria > Verrucomicrobiota > Verrucomicrobiia > Limisphaerales > JAEYXS01 > JAEYXS01. The sequence goes on from JAJNBN010000594.1 coordinate 1,179, forward strand.
TTCGCCACGCCCAAGCGCAAGTTCATCGTGGCGGATACCCCCGGCCACGTGCAGTACACGCGCAACATGGTGACGGGCGCCTCTACCGCGAATCTTTCTGTCGTGCTGGTCGATGCCCGTCTCGGTGTCATCGAGCAGACGCGTCGTCATTCTTACATCGCCGCGCTGTTGGGCATTCCGCACGTCGTATTTGCCATCAACAAGATGGACCTCGTGGACTGGAGCGAGGAGCGTTTCCTCGAGATCCGCGATGACATCGAAGCCTTCCTGCCTCGCCTGGATGTGTTGAAGGATGTGAAGTTCATCCCCATCAGCGCCTTGAATGGTGACAACGTGGTGGAACCTTCCAAGCACACGCCATGGTACCAAGGTCCCGCGCTGCTCGGTCACTTGGAAACAGTGCATATCGCGAGCGATTGGAACATGAGCTCCTTCCGTTTGCCCGTGCAATGGGTGAACCGCCCGAACAATCCGCGCGACCAGAGCTTGCACGACTTCCGGGGCCTCAGCGGTCAGATCGCTGGCGGCATCGTGAAAGTTGGCCAGCAAGTGCGCGTGTTACCCGGCGGCCAGAAGAGTAAGGTGAAGCAGATCTGGACGTATGATGGCGAGCTCGACGAAGCCTTCTGCCCGCAGTCCGTCACCGTCGTGCTGGAAGACGACATCGACATCAGCCGCGGTGATATGCTCGTCGGCATGGATTTGTTACCCGGCAAGAACTCGGAACTGCACGCCCGCATCTGCTGGATGAATGACCGCCCCTTGTCCGTCGGCAAGAAATACTTCGTCAAACATGGCACGCAAACGGTGCAAGCAGTGATCACGGCCATCGAGCACAAGATCAACATCCAGACGTACGATGTGGAACCCGCTCCGGCGACTCTCGCGATGAACGACATCGGCGAGATCCGCCTGCGCGTCGCCAAGCCGCTGATCTATGACGGTTACACGACCAATCGTTTGATGGGTTCCTTCATCCTGATCGAGCAGGGGACTAATCACACCGTCGCCGCCGGCATGCTTCATGCCCCGCTGGAACCGGTGAAGCCCGAATACGACGACTTCGCGATCTAAGCGGAACACTCGTTGATAAACTTAAAACCCGATGCAGCATTAAGCTCCATCGGGTTTTTCATTTGCCGGATTACTCACGGTGGGTAGCCGAATCTATTCTCCCCAGAAAGATTCCAGCCAGCGCCCCGCGTGATGGCGAAAACGTCGGTGCCAAGGGGCTTGCGGTTCAGGCGCGGCGGGTGCTTCCCGAAGGCGGATCTGGAGTCGCAGCATGCCGTGATCATTGACGCCCAGGCGCACACGGCGGAGATGCGCATCGTTGAAGGAGGTCGTGTTCATGTGTGCCTAAACTTGCTAATAGCACAGGCAATGCCATCGTCATCGGCGCTGTATGAAGTTGCATTTCGAACGTCTCGGAGAAGGTCCGCCGCTGGTGCTTTTGCACGGTCTGTTGGGCAGCGGTGACAACTGGATGGGGCTGGCAAAATTATGGGCACCTGATTTCACCATCCTAGTGCCAGACCTCCGTAATCACGGTCGTTCGCCGCATGCGGAAGAAGCGGGCTTCGCGGCGATGGCCGCTGATGTGCACGAGTTGATCGAGGCCGAAGGACTGTCGCAAGTGACTGTGCTGGGGCACTCTCTGGGCGGCAAAGTGGCGATGCAACTGGCCTGGAATTTCCCTGATTTGGTGAGCCGCTTGATCATCGTGGATATCGCGCCGAAGGCCTATCCGCCTGCGCACAAGGCGTTGCTAGAAGCGTTGCTGGCCGTGGAACTGTCCAAGTTCACGACACGTGGCGA
>JAJNBN010000052.1 GCA_021156225.1 Verrucomicrobiota bacterium
AGTTCCAGAAGGTCAGCGAAAGCTTCCCGAACCCGTCGGCAAAGTCTGGCTCGCGAACGGTCTCTACCCCGGCTGGCAAACGGGCGAAACCGTTTCCCTCACTGACCCGCGCGAACTTGCCCCGGACGAAAAAGAATTGGGCAGGGGACCCCTCAAATTGGAGCAGGGGCAGTTCAAGGCAGTGCGCCTGGTAGAGGACGGTGTGATCTTGGAATACACCGTCTCGGGTGCCTCCGTGCAAGAGCGCCTCACGACCCGCAAGGAAGGCGAGCACGTGACCGTGGGCCGCAGTTTCAAGTTTGACCGCGTGCCGCAAACGCTCTTGCTGGTCTTGGGCAAGCGTCAGCCCGTGGTAGGGGATCTATACTACATCTTTGTCACGGATGCTGACGGCAAAGGCACCGAAGCCGCGAAGGTTGTTTCTCAACAAGACGGTATGCACGTCGTTCGGCTTCAGCCATCCAGTAAGCCAGTCGGTTTCCAAGTATTCATGAGCTTGACTGGTTCTGCCCAAACCTGGGCCACTCGTTTCGCCCCGGCAGCCAAACCACCCACTACTCGCTGGCCGCAAATAACGGCGACTTTTGCCAATGCCGCGAAAAGCACCAACGCCTACGTCCTCGATGACATTCCTATCCCGGATAAGAACCCTTGGCGGCGCAACGTCCGTTTCGCCGACCTCGCCTTCTTCCCGGATGGCCGCGCCGCCTTCGTCACCTTCGATGGCGACGTTTGGCTCGCCTCCGGTCTGAGCGGCGATCTGAAAGCGGTGCAATGGAAACGCTTCACCTCCGGCCTACATGAACCCATGGGCATCGCCATCCGCAAAGGCGAGATTTTCGTCAACGACCGCAACGGCCTCTGGCGCTTGAAGGATACCGACAACAACGGCGAAACCGATGTCCACGAACTCTTCTGCAACCTCTTCGCTCAAACCGCCGAGACGCGTGAATTCGCCGCCGGCCTGAAACTCGCTCCCGATGGCTCCTTCGTCATCGCCAAGGGCGGACAGCAAGGAAGCACTATTGGCAAATACAACGGCACCGTCCTGCGCATCGCCCCCGATGGCAAATCCTTTGAGACCATCGGCTACGGCTTCCGCGAACCCTTCATCGGCATGCATCCGAAGACCGGCCTCGTCACCGTCAGCGATCAGCAGGGGAACTACGTGCCCGCCACGCCTCTCTACGCCTTGAAAGGCAATGAATTCCACGGCTTCCTCACGCACCTCTTGCCCAAGGAAAAATACCCCGCGCCCATCGCCGACCCGCTCACCTGGATTCCGCATCCCGTGAACTCCTCCGCCGTCGGCCAAGTCTGGCTCGCCGATGCCAAGATGGGCTCCCTCACCGATGCCCTCATCCACCTCGGCTACAATCGCCCCGAGCTTTTCCTCGTCCGTATGAATGAGCGTGGCACCAAGCCTCAAGCCGCCGTCATCGGCCTCTTCCGCGATTTCAGCTACGCCCCCATCAACGGCGCCGTGAACCCCCTCGATGGCCAGCTCTACGTCACCGGCATGCAGATCTGGGGCTCCACCGCCACGAACATCAGCGGCATCACCCGCGTCCGCTACACCGGCGCCCCCAGCAACGTCCCACGCGAGATCGTCCCCATGGATAAAGGCATCCTGCTCCGCTTCGATGTCCCCGTAGAAGCCCAACAAGCCACCAACCTCGCCAGCTTCTCCATCGAGCGGTGGAACTACAAACGCACCCCTGCCTACGGCTCACCCCATTTCAAACTCGATGGCAGCAAAGGCACCGACACCATAGTCCCCAGCAGCGCCTACCTCTCCAAGGACGGCAAGACGGTGTTCATCGGCCTGCCCGACATGAAGCCCGTCATGCAGATGCGCGTCGGCTGGGGTCTGACCATGAAGGGCGGGGCACCGTTTGCGAACAACGCCTACTTCACCCCCTACGAACTCGTCCCCTTCAACCCCACCGCCGAAGGCTTCGAGCCGCTCACCGTGGACCTCACTCCCCGCACCATGGCCGCCGCCGAAGCCACCCCCATCACCGTCGCTGAAGGCGCGCGCGTGGCCGAGCTGATGGGCTGCGTGGCCTGCCACTCCACCGATGGCTCCACGCTCGGAAAAGTCGGGCCCACCTGGCAGGGCATCTTCGGCAGTCAGCGCGAAATCGCTGGCAAGGGCAAAGTCCTGGCCGATGAAGCCTACCTGCGCGAATCCATCAAGGAACCTACTGCCAAGATGGTCAAAGGCTTCGAGAAATCTGATGCCGGCATGCCCAGCTACGAAGGCGTCATATCAGATGCCCAGATCGAAGCCCTCGTGCTCTATTTGAAGACCCTTAAGTAACTCAACTTTTTACGCCGTCATTTTCCTGTTGCATCCTTTGAAAAAAGGCGTAGGAAAGTAGACAGAGGTCTTTCCCAGCCGTACGTTTCCTCAGCGGGATTCTCCATCCCCACCTCCTTGACGCGCGGCGGGAGAGACCTCGATTTTTTATCCGCCTCAGAGCAGCTTTCTTTCTCTGCCCGCCCCGCGGGTCGCAGGCCGGCTCAGGTGTTTCTTGAAGAACTTGTCCGCGATCTCCACCGTCTCGCTCACCCACGGTTCGCTCATCCAGAAAGGGTGGGGTGCCTGGTTCAAGGTATAGACCTCCGTCTCGATCCCCAGTGCCCGCAGCTTCTCCTGCATCTCCGCCCGCCCGATCTTCAGCGTATCCTTTTCCCCCTCGATGAAGATGGTCGGTGGCACCCCTTTACGGACATGCGTGATCGGTGACGCCTGCGTATAAACCTTCGGCATCTGTTTGGCATCCCCGCCGAAGAACGCCACCAGGTTCGTGGAAGGTTTATCGGCATGAGCTGCCAGCAAGTCCTGCGTCGCCGCCATCACGATGCACGCCTTCACCTTGCTCGGCTGATCTTGGAACGGCCCTTTGCCTTCGAATTCCTTCAACCCCGTCGTCATCGCGAGCAACCCTGCGAGATGACCGCCCGCCGATCCGCCCATCACGCCGATGTTTTCCGCATCGATCTTGAATTTGTGCGCATTCGCCCGCATCCAGCGCACCGCCGCTTTGCAATCATCCAGCGCCGCTGGATACTTGGCCTCCCCGGAAAGGCGATACGCGACCAGCACCGTGACGAAACCCCGCTCGGCCAGCCGCTCCATCATCGGCTTGTCGCTTTCCACCTGACGCGATTGCCAGCCACCGCCGTGGATGTCCAGGATGGCGGGGTAAACTCCTTCCTTGTCCGGGCAATACACCACCACCGTCACCGTATGCTCAGGATATTCCGCCACGACATTCGTGGTGCAGGTCACCCCGGCAGGAGTGGCGGGTAGCACCTTTTTGAATTTCGGCGCGCCTTCGTCCGCCTTTTTCTTATCGGTATTCTGTGCGTCCGCCGTGAAGGCGAATGCGGCGATGAGCAGGCCGGAGAGTAGTGCTTTCATTGCTTGTTCTTTTTCTTCTTGGTCTCGTTAGCTTTAAATTCTTCTGCGCTCGGTGGCGCCCATTTCGGTGAGGCCGGATTGTCCACCGTCAACGGTGCCGCGTCATTCAGTTTCTTCTGCCAGTCCGCCATTTGCGCCAGCATGTTACGAACACGTTCCTTCTGCGCTGCTTCACCGGCCAGATTCTTCAGTTCATCCGGATCGTTCTTCAAGTCAAACAACTGCGTCACATCCACCTGCGGATACCGGATCAACTTCCACCGCTCATCCCGGATTGCCCGCTGCACATCGCGATACGCGAGGAACAACGTCTCCCGGCTTTTGTCCGCCTTGCCCTGTATCACCGGCGCAAAGCTCTTCCCATCCAATCCGGCTGGCACCTTCACACCGGCCAATTCACAGACGCTTGGGAAAATATCCAGCAGATACACCATAGCATCGGATTTCCCTTTCTTCACTCCCGGCCCCGCAACGAACAGCGGGACCTTCATCCCGTGATCATAGAGATTCTGTTTGCCCAACAACCCATGGCTGCCCACCGAGATGCCCTGGTCCGCTGAGAAAATGACGATCGTGTTCTCCGTCAGCTTCAGTTCCTCCAGCTTCTTCAACAACCGCCCGATGTGATAATCCATTCCTGAGATCACCGCGTAATACTCATGCAAGGTCTTGCGAATCTCATCCTCCGTCCGTGGCCATGGCGAAAGCGTTTCATCCCGCACGATCATCTCGCCATTGTTGAACGGATGCACCGGCAGATAGTTCTTCGGCAACGGTATCTTTTCCCGCTCATACAGCTTCAGATACTTCTCCGCCGCCACCCGGGGGTCATGCGGATTGGAAAACCCCAGATACATGAAGAACGGTTTCTCAGATTTCTGCGCCGTGATGAACTCGATCGCCTCATCCACGATCTGCTGGCCCGCCTCGCCATTCGTGCGGTCCGTCAGGTCGTTTGTGACATACTTGTTGATCTCGAACTGTGCCTGGATCAGCGTCGCACTGTTGCCCTTCTTCCCCTGATGATACGTCGTGTAACCCGCCGCATTCATCACAGCCGGAAACGTGTCTGCTGTCGCGGGAGCGAAATTCCCTTTCTGTCCCGCACCCGTGGCCTGTAAGTCCTGCCAGCGGAAATAGGTGTTCCCGCTCAGCAACATGTTGCGACTGGGCAGACACACCGCACCCCGATTCCCGCCCAAGCAATACGCGTTATTCAGCGTGAACCCACGCTTCACCAGCATATCCAGATTAGGAGTCTTGACCGTGGGATTACCCAGCGCCCCAATGGAATCCGCCCTCATATCATCCGCGAAGAGGAAGATGACGTTAGGCTTCTTGTCCGCCGCCTGGGCGGAAATCAGCGAAAGCACCAGCAGCAAAGCAAAGCCCAGACGAGGAAGCGTCAGATGGATCGTGGACATGCCGCCATTTCGCCTCAACCAGCGAAACCGCTCAAGCCCAATATCGGTAATTGATCTCGGGGAAGATGTTATCCGTGGCCTCGATCTGCGTGAGCCAGCGCTCGTCCACGCGCGTAGTGGTCAGTTGCTCGTGCAGCGCGATGAACCGCAGCAGATGATCCTTCACCCGTTGCCGTGCATAGTTCGGGCTCGTGCCCGTGCGCAAGATGAACGGCCAGTCACTCGCCTGCGCCAGCAACAATTCCCGTGCCGCCTGATTGAGCGCGCGTCGCGTGATGTCCGTGGGATTCGGGTACCGCTCCGCCAGATCGCGCATGCGGTCCATGGCGATTTCCAGATGCGGGATAATCCACTCGTTCGTCTCGTTCAGCCACACGCGATAGTAGCCTTCCTCACCCCAGCTCGAAGGGCTCGGTGCCGCGATCTGGTGGCTGGGACGATCCTTCAAAAATTCTGCGGGCGTGATGAGCGAGAACGTCTGTTGATCGTAATACGCCTTGCGCATGAAGAGGTCGAGGAACTCCGGCCCCTCATACCACCAATGCCCGAACAGCTCGGCGTCATACGGGCAGAGCACCATCGGCGGCCGGTCCATGATGCCTTTCAGCTGTTCGATCTGCGCGACGCGTGCCTGCAGGAAATGCGTGGCGTGTTCCTCCACCGCCTGCAACGCCGCCTCACGCTGATAAATTTCCTTCGCCCCGCCTGTGCCCGTGATGCGATGATACTTTATGCCGGTGAACCCGCGCAGCTCAGGGGAGGGCAGGTAAGGCTTGAGGTAATCCAGGTCCAGGTCGAACCCGATATCGCGATAAAAATCCCGGTAACGCGGATCGCCCGGATAACCTTCATTGCGACTCCACACCTGCTTCGCTGAGTCCAGATCGCGCCCGAAGGCGGCAATACCATTCGGCGTGTAGATCGGCGCGAAGACGCCATAGCGCGGCCGCGGATTTGCATGGAGCAATCCGTGCGTATCCATGATGAACCAGCGGATGTTCGCCTCCAGCAATACGTCTTCGATGCCTTCTGAGTAAGCACACTCCGGCAGCCAGATGCCACGCGGATCGACACCAAAGCAACTGCGGTAATGATCCCGCGCCGTTAACACCTGAGCCCGCACGCTCTCAGGATGACTCGCCAGCAAAGGCAGCAACGCATGCGTGGCCGCACAGGTGATGATCTCCAGGCAACCGGTCCCTTGAAATCGGCGAAACGCTTCTATCAGATTGCGCTGGTAGCTCAGATAAGTGTTTCGCGCGCCGACCAATCGCTGGTGATACAACTGCGCCAGTGGATGGCAGGCCTTGTCCCACGTGGTGCGATGAACTTCCTTTTCCGCCAGCTCCAGCAACCCTTGCAGATGCTTCGTGTAACGATCTTGCAGGAGTTCATCCTGCAACATGGAGCAAAGGGTAGGGGTAAGCGTCAGCGTGAGGCGGAATTGCAGCCCATCACGCAACCAGCCATCCATCAACTGGATCAGCGGGAGATAGGTTTCCGTCACTGCCTCGAACAGCCAGCTCTCCTCCAGAAACTTAGGATGTTCCGGATGACGTACGAACGGCAGGTGTGCGTGCAGCACCAGCGCGAGGTAACCTGGCTTGCCCTGTGATTGCGACATTGTGTTTATGCGTCCCCTTTGGTGGCGAAGTGTGACGCTTGTCGCAAGGAAATTATTCCACCGCGTCCGCAGTTGGAGGTTGCAAACTCGCGTCCTGCGGGTGCGTCCCCACATCACCGTGGTAGCTCGTGTGGCGGCTGAACTTCAGTTCCGCACTGCGCGCCTCGGAACGATCCGCCGAGACCGCGACGGCTGGCAGATCATAATTTCCATCCGGCAACGCAAAGCGATAGCTGAACGATCCGTCTGGACGCAGCTTGATGACCTTGCCGCCGATGGTGACTTCCGCCGTCGGTTCCGTGGCTCCGTAAATGATGAGTTCCGCATTCACGTTGAACCAGAAACCCTTGCTCTGCTCGCCACCGCCGAACGGACTGGAAACACTGCCCAAACCGCCCAAACCACTGGCACCCTTCTGCGCTCTGGAAAACTCCGCCGCCGCAGCACTGGACAACTCGTTGCTCAGCTTGCGCCGGATAAGTTCCGTGATTTCCAGCGAGCCGATCCAGATGCGGCGCACGCTGTCCATGGACACCACTTCCGCCAGCGCCTTCTGCTGTGCCGCCGTCCAGATGCCTTTCGCGAGTTCCTTCGCTTTCGGCAACGCAAGATTGCCGGCCGCGCGCAATTGCTCCAGCGCTTCTCCCAGCGGAACATTTTCCTTCAATTCCTGCTTCACTGTCTCGATCAGGTCCATGAAGGGTACTTCCACCGGCAGTTCCGTGAACCGCACGGACAAATCATCAGAAAGCGAATCAGGCGGCGTCAGCGTGGATTTCGATTGCGAAACAGAAACCCATTTGCCTGCCTTGTCGTAATAACCCAGTTCGGCGACGAAGCGAGAGCCACCTTTGCCCGCATGGATGAACCAGTGACGCGATTCCGGATGCACATGTGTCTCGCTGAAAGGCTTGCCGCTCACGCGATTCAGGAACACGCGCACCACCAGATGCTTGTCCTTGGATTGCGCGTTGTAACTGCGCTGTTGTTCGCGCGTAAGATCCCACGCCGCATAGAGCCAGTGTGGATCACGCGCCGCGAGGAAGAGGCGACCTGTGCCATAGGACTCGGGCAATTCGCCCAAGCCCGCGCTCGGTTCATCGGCACCGAGGAAATAACGTTGTCCCGGGCCACTGGCTGCGGGTGCCGGCATGGCGTCGTCTTCAAAGAGAATGGCCGGCAATTTCACCGCGGCCTTTTTCGGAGCGGCTTTCTTGGTCGCTTCCGGCTTGGCCGCCGGGGCAGGGGAGGCTTCCACGGGCGCTGTGGCTTCCGGAGTCTTCTTGGCCGCCGCCTTTTTGGTGGCGGTTTTCTTGGCTGCCGCTTTCACTTCCTCAGTGGGTGCTGGTGCTTTGGCAGCAGCAGGCGCAGCGGCTTTTTTGGCCGCCGCTTTCTTCGGTTCAGGGGATGGTGAAGCGGCTTCCGGTGTGATAGCGGTAGCTTTCTTGTCAGCTGTCTTCTTGGGTTTCATACAGCGGTGTCGGCGAGCTTGGCGACGTGTGGGTCAACGTCTGGTCCGAAAGTAGAAACAAACCCGCCTCTTCTGCAATGATAAATACTGATCATACCAAAACCGTTGGTTGAGCAAATAAGGGTGAGTCGTGGAAGGCAACTTGCGCATTGCCCCGCATCCCGCGTGCTGCCAAGCTCTTGCCGTTCTCACTCAATCCGTCTGTCATTATGAAAAGTCTCACGTTTTCTGCTCTGCTGACGGCACTGCTGCTCGTCGGATGCGCCCATCGCGAACCGGTCACCAAAGCCGCTCCAGCTCCGTCTGCAACATTCACCACGCCAAAGCTCGACATCCTCGACAGCCAGATCAAAGCCAACCCATCGAACTCGCAGGCCTATTCCAATCGTGGCTACACTCTGGCCCTGCTGGGACGCAAGGAAGCCGCGCGCGCCGATCTGCGCAAAGCGGTGGAACTTACACCCAATGCCGCGATGCGCAACCGCGTGGGCTGGGCTTATTTCAACTTGGGTGATTACGAGGAAGCCGTCCGCCAATTCGAGCAGGCTGCGGAGATGAGCCAGAACCGCTCCCGCTACGATTATTACTCCAAAGTCCTCGGCTACTGGGGAACCGGCAATCACGCCAAGGCCATGGAGAATTACCAGCTGGCCGTGGAGCGTGAACCTAAGTTCGGCCAGTTCGCCACTCTGGAAGAACGCATCGCCGAATGGACCCCGTTGGAACAGCGCGCCATGCGCGAGACTTACGTGCTCTGGAGCAAGACATGGAAGCCGCAGTAAAGTGACCCGTGACCCAATCCATTTGCGTCATTAAGTGCCCATTTGCCCCGGTAAAATTCTCCTAAAAAGAGCCTTGCCATGGCCGGGAGAGGTACCTAATGTTTCCGCCACTCGCAACCGGTTCGCCGGTTCGGGCAAGTGGCCGCGCGCTTAGCTCAGTGGTAGAGCATTACCTTCACACGGTAGGGGTCGCAGGTTCGAAACCTGCAGTGCGCACCATCTTCTAAAAAGTGAACTCCCCCAAATGCAGTCTGTTCAGACTTGGTGCTGCTTTTCCCGTTTGATCGTGAGTCGATAATTCTACCGCTCTACTTGAGTGGAACCTAAAGCGGTGAAGCTTCCTGACGGCGAACTCAGATCTCCTTCCACGAAGTGACGATGAAGCCTCGGTCCAGGTTCAGCCGCCCCAGATTTTCATCGTAATGGAAATTGAAGTTACCGTTCATGTTCACCGTCTTTGTGACACTGGCGCCCGTCATGTCGTCTAGATTACTATTGCCGCTGCCGTTCATGGTGAAGTTGGCGTTGGGCGCGTAGATGACGCCGGTGAAAGCGCCATTGCCATTGATTGTTAGGGAGGTGTTCGCCGGTGTGCCCCAATAGAAAAAGTTGGTCGCATTGCCCGCCTCGTTGAGGATCCCGTTGCCGCCCAGTTTGGCTGAAGCTCCTGCCATATACATATTCAGGGTGGCCCCCCTTTCTATCTTTACCTTGTCCTGACCGGTCATGCTGATGTCGGACTCAATGATCAATCGCGCTTGGACGTTGCTCTTGATCAGCAGGCTGCCGGTAAGACTGTTGATGCGATAGTCACCGCTGGTGGAAATGACATACTGATAGCCAGAAGCATTGCCGGGAGTGAACCCGCCGCCATACGGCAAGGCGATATCAGGAAACGAGACGTTCATGTCATCAGAGAATCGACCGGGTTGCAGGCCTCCCACGCCTGAATTCTGCCACGCGAGATCGCCCACCGCACCGTTCTGGCCGATGCCGATGGTGCCGCCCGGCCCCGTGGAAACCCGTCCGTAGATATTCGCATTGCCCGTGAGCACCGCATTGGTCAGCCCGGAGTTGGTGGCCACATCACCGTTGGCTTTGCGTTTGCTGACAGAGTACAGCCCGTTGCTGCTATAGTTCGGATCGATAGAATCGAAGCTGTCCACCACGATCTGGTTGCCGTTCAGGGTGATCTGGCCTTTGGCCACCATGCCCTTGGTGAACATCCCGTCCCGGCGCGTTTCCACTTTCACCGTTCGGCGGATGACGTCGCCGTTGATGGGTGCGCGCATGAACGCGGTGGAATAAATTATGGGAGTGACGCTGTTGGAGATGACGATGAGGGCGGAACCATCTCCCATGACGCGCCACTTCAGGCAACCATACGAGGCTGGGAACCAGCCGTTGGAGGAAAGGTTCGTGCCCTTGGTCTGGTGTAGATGGGCTAGTGCTTCCTCGATACCTCCTTCCACCACGGGGATGCAGGTGTTCCACGTCTGCGAGCGGGCGATAGACTGGTTCTGGGCGCTGACGAGATTGAGATACGCAGCCAGCATGAAACCCAGCACGAAGCTCCCCAGCAACACGCCCAGGAGGACGGAACCGTGACGACGATGCAGGCGGATGATCATGTCAGTGTAGCGGGAGCGTTAAAAAATATAATTCTGCAAACCATGACGCGAGACCATGGTTCGCATTTCGCGGCGGTGGGTGGTGCTGCCGGAGTTCCAGCTCACGGTCACCACCACCTGGCGCATGTCCGTGCTGTAGCTCTCGTTGAAGTTGACGGCGGAGATCGCCAACGTTCCTTGATATTGCAAGCCGCTTCCGCCATCGGCCGGCCAGAAAGGCGCGGTGAAGCTCGGGGGAACAAATCCGCTCTGGGTGATCTGGTCCCAACTGTAAAGGCGGATGGTCTCCATCTTTTCCAGCATCACTTGCGTGGCCCGCAGATTCTCCCGCGCGGTGCGGATGATCGCCAGCCCGGAACTGATGCCAGCGTACAGAGAGATGAAGAGGATGCCGAAAATCGCCATGCCGATGAGCGTCTCGATCAAAGTCATGGCCCGCTTGGAAGAGCGGTTCGATTGTGGTGTCAGTTTCATGTGCTTTAGGGCGCGGCGTACGCCCACGCACCGTTGCTAAGCAAGGCTCTTGCCAAAATCAAGGGTGGGTTCAGGAACCCAGTCAGATCGTTTATAATTCTAAATGATAGTGCCAAATGGCATTGTGTTTTACCGATTGTATGGTGCTGTTTGATTTCATCCCTTCGGTGGTGCTAACCTTAAATTGCTCTAAAAATCACCCGTTTTCCTAGGTTGTTCCGGAACCCGTCTGCGGATGCCCACC
>JAJNBN010000595.1 GCA_021156225.1 Verrucomicrobiota bacterium
AAAGCAGACCATGTTCAAGGTAGAGGCCCGCAGCCGGTTTTCCGTCAAAGCGAGCCGTCCTTCGCGGTCTAATCGCAAGATTATATCAAACAAAGGCTGAGCCACCACGATCAGGATTAACGTGGAAAAGAAAATGACTTTGATGACAAAAGCGATGGCATAAGCATCAGGATAGGTCTTCACCAACCGGTCCAGCATCCGCACTGCTACGATCGCGCCGATGATCATGAGCCAGAGGGCAGAGGCCCGAAAATGGTCCAGATAAAGCAGCAGTTGCAGCGCCCGCCCAAAAATGAAGTGCCGGGCATTCAGCGCGTTTACCAACCCGTGCCGGGCTTCCTCATTCGTAGGGTCCAGACGCAAGGATTCCAGAAAATGTTTCTTAGCGTGAGCGGCATCACCCTGCTCCAGATACAGCATGCCGCGCGCGATGTGGGTATGGCTGTCCTCCGGATTATGAACAAGCAAGGTGTTGATACCCTGCTCGGCCTCTTCCCGGCGTCCCAGCTTGGACAGGGAGAGCGAGCGGTAATGGAGGCAAACATCTTCCGCCGGATCAAGCATCAGCCCCTGATCTGCCGCAGCCACCGCTTTCGCCCAATTGCTGGACTCAAACTCGATCCGCGCAAGCACGCCGTAATACTCGGCTGTTTCTGGTGATAAACTGATGGCTTCGTTTGCCGCCTCGCGCCCTTCCGCCAGATTGCCGCGCCAGACATGAACCAAGGCACGGATGTAATGGCTATAACTCAGGTCGGGAGCCAGTTCGATCACTTTGGCTGCCACTTCGATCGCCTGCTCGTAGCGTTCCAGACGCCCCAAGCAGATGGCGAGCAGTCCGTAAGTGAATGGACAGTCAGGCTCCTCCACTGTCGCAAGTTTCAACTCTTTGACGGCATCCTCAAACCGGTGCTGGTCGAGCAACACGGTTGCCCGCTCATAGTGCGCGCTCATTTTAGCTTCATGTATTCAAGGATGTCATCATAGATCCCGCCTTGATTGGAATAGAGCGCGTAGTTGCGCGCCGTGGCGAACCATTCGCGGGTGGAAGGTTTCACCGTGGCAGCGGAGGCATTGAGATCTTTGGTGCTGATGGGCTTGGGCACGCCGGACTTCATGGCTTCACGGAGCTTGTTCTCGATGGCCACATCGACGACGGCCTTGAGATCGGCGCCCGAGAAACCTTCCGTCTTTTTCGCGACGTGCTCGTAATCTACGTCCTCCACGGGCTTGCCCTTCACCATCAGCCGCAAGATGTCCGCCCGGGCCTTCAGGTCGGGCGGCGGCACAAAGATGATGCGGTCAAAACGACCGGGACGACGGAAGGCGGAATCCAGATGCCAAGGGGCATTCGTGGCGGCGAGGATCAGCACGCCATCATTTGAGGATTTCACGCCATCCATCTCGGAGAGGAACTGGTTGATCAACTGGCGTCCGGCGGACTGGCGCATGTCCGAGCGGCTGGCGCCCAAGGCATCCACTTCATCGAAGAAGAGCACACTCGGACGATTGAGCCGCGCCTGATCGAAGAGCTGGTGCAAATTGCGTTCGCTGGAACCGATCCACATATCCAGCACATCATGGATGCCGATGGAGATGAAGCCGGCCTTGATCTCCCCCGCCGTGGCGCGAGCGAGGTGCGTCTTGCCGCAACCCGGCGGACCATACATCAGGATGCCGCCGCCGATCGTCTTGCCGTAAGCCTTGTAGATCTCGGGATGGGTCAGGGGGTGGATGATCTTGAGTCCGATCTCTTCTTTGACTTTGTCCATGCCGCCGATCTCGGCAAAGGTGATCTTGGGCCGTTCCACGTCGAAACTGGGGGCCACCGGTTCCTCACCCCAGGAAGAACGCACCTTGCCTTCCACCACTTCATTCTCTTCCTCATCGGCCTGGATGCCCAAGCGAAGCGCCAGATCGGCATCCGCGAGCGTGGGATCAAGTTCTATGGCCCGATGGTATTCCCGGACCGCTTCCTGCACCTCGCCCTCGCGATAGAGCAGCCGGGCGTGCAGCAGGAAAGCTTGGGCGGGAGGATTGGGCTTCTTCGTCAACTCTTCCAGAATGACGATCGCGGCGCTGTTCTTGCCCTGTTGTTGGAACGAACGGGCCAGACCCAGTTTTAACTGAACGTCATGGGGCGCAAGCGCCAGTGCATCACGAAACTCCTTCTCCGCCTCTTCGGGCCGGGCGAGATTCAACAACGTCTCACCCAGGTGCAAACGTAGCGGGATGTTATTGGGAGAAAACTTCAGCGCCTCGCGCAAAGCGCGTACGGCGTCTTCGGAGGGCAATGGGGCTCCAGCAGATCCAGGCGTCATGCCTCCAAAATGGGAAACCTGCCGGGGCCAGTCAAGCCACGGCAGGTTAAAAATGCGAGGCAGCGGAATTATTTATCCGGCAGGGCGAGCAGGTCTGCGGGCTTCCATTGCGGTTTGCCCTTTTCCTTTTCAACGATGGCCTTCACTTGGGCTTCTTTGACGATGGACGCCTGGTTGCCCCAGCTATTGCGGATGAAGCTAAGCACATCGGCGATCTCGCGCGGAGTCATGCCTTCACCCAACGGGGGCATCTGACCATTATAAGTCGCGCCTTTGACGGTGATGGGACCGTTCAAGCCATGAAGCACAATACGGATAAGGCGGTTGGGACCTTCCGCTGTGACCCATTCGGAACCGGCCAAGGGCGGATTAACCCCCGCAGTGCCCAAGCCGGAGGCTTGATGGCAACCGACACAGCCTTTGGCTTCGTAAACCTTGGCCCCACGCGCCACCGGGTCATCACCCGTGGAGGGCTGGGAACCCTTCACGTACTTCGCTGAGGCGTAAGGCTCGTAAACGTCTTTATGAAAGCCACCCGCGCGGTCCGCCAGAAAGCCCATGCCGAGATAGGCGAGCACGCCGGTCATCACGAACACCCACAAAGGCGAGTGCGCAGATTTCACCGTGGGCTCCGGTCCTTCGATCGGCACACCACCATTCTTG
>JAJNBN010000053.1 GCA_021156225.1 Verrucomicrobiota bacterium
TGAGTGCGACGAATTCGCCGGGCTTGATATCCAAGGTAACCCCTTGCACGGCCTTCACATCCACTTCACCGTGGAAGTAGGTCTTGTGGATGTCAGTCAGCTTGATGACCGGCTGGACGGAGGAGTTTCCGCCGGTTCCGGGCTGTGCTGTTGGATTGGCTGGCTGGCTCACGTATGCCCAAAAGTTGAGTTTCCGCTTACCGGGGACCACGACTGCTGCCGCCAAACCCGCTGCCACCGCTGGCGAAGGGGTTTGTGGCCGCCGGAGCGCCGCCCGCTGCGGTGGTGGTGATGGTTTGTCCAGTGACGATGGTGTCGCCTTCCTTCAAACCTTCGATCACCTCGGTGTAGATGCTGTCGGCGATGCCCGTTTTCACGGTCACCGCTTTCATATCCGCGACCGTCAGATTCGTGCTGCTGATAGAGCCATCCACCACATAGATGGTGCGCGTGGCCGGGCGATCGCCAGCGGCCCGGCTTTTGCCTTTGCCACCACCGCGGCCGCCGCCACCGCCTGGACCTCCACCGCCGAAGCCGAGCTGTTGGGGGGTGATCGCGCCGGATTTCATCATCTCGCCCATCTTGGCGCGCATCGCGTCACTCATCTGCTCTTCCTTTTGGCGCAGGTCCTTCACCTTGGCGATCATCGCTTCGGGCGTCTGGGGGATATCCTCGGCTTTGGTTGCGCCGGCAACGGCATTGGTGCCGCCTGCTTTTGTCGTGGCGGGGGCGGGAGCGTTCGGGGGCTTGAACCGGAGGGCGGCGTTCGGGATGCGGACCACGTCGGGCCGCTTGGCGGTGATGATCTGCACATTGGCGGTCATGCCGGGCTTCAACTTGCCGTCGGCATTGTCCACATTGATGATGGTGTCATAAGTCACTACGTTCTGGACGCTGATGGGCGAGTTACGCACCTGGGCCACCTGGCCGGCAAAATCGCGACCAGGGAAAGCGTCCACGGTGAATTTCACCGTCTGGTTCGTCTCCACATTGCCGATGTCTGCCTCCGCCACGCTGGCGTTGATCTGCATCTTGGTCAGGTCATTGGCGATCATGAAGAGCAGGGGAGCATTCATGCTGGCGGCCACGGTCTGGCCGACGTCCACCTTGCGGTCGATGACGATGCCATCGATAGGAGCGACGATGGTGCAGCGTTCGAGATCCACCTTGGCGCTGTTCACCTGCGCCTTACGGGTCTGCACCTGGGCCTTGGCCTGGGTGAGGGCGACCTGGGCGGTGTCATATTCGGACTCGGAAACGAGTTTCTCGTTGAAGAGGGACGTGGCGCGCTTGGCGTTCACTTCCGCCAGTTGTAAGCTGGCCATGGCGCTGGAAAGGTCGGCCTCAGCCTGCAGCAGGCGAGTCTGGTAGGTGGCGGGATCGATCTCGGCCACAATGTCACCAGCCTTGACCTTGGAATTGAAATCGACGTTCAGCTTCTTGATGAGGCCGGAGATCTGGCTGCCTACCTGCACGTTGATGACGGGGTTCAAGGCCCCGGAAGCGGTGACCTGCTGGACGATGTCGCCTCGCTCGATCTTGGCGGTGTTGAACTGGGGTTTGGACTTGGCGGCGTTCTTTTTCTCCCACTGTTGCCAGCCATAGTAGCCGCCATAGGCGATGCCGCCGAGGACGATTAACCAGATGATCCAGCCGAAATTGCGTTTACGCGCCATAGGTCAATGTCGATAAATGAGATACGACTCGCTATTACAACACCGGGAACGCCAGAAAGTTATGCAGAAAATGGGAGAAAGCAAAGGAGGAAGAAAAAGGCTATTTTCCGCTCGACTCATACTCCCAGCCCTAGACAGTTCTCCGGTCGTTCATGATTGCGCGGGTCACATTGGAAATCGCGTTGCGGCGCGAGTTTGACTACCTGGTCCCTTCCGAGTTGGAGGCGCAGGTGGAGGTGGGCACGCGTGTGAAGGTGCCTTTTGGTCCGCGTCAGGTCATGGGCGTCGTGACGGCAGTGGTGGATGATTCGCCGCATACGAATCTGCGGGCGATCGCGAAGGTCATCGGCAAGCAATCTCTCGTCACGCCGAAGGTGCTGCAATTGGCGCGTTGGATCGGAGACTATTACTGCTGCGCGCCGGAGACGGCGCTCAAGAGCGTGCTGCCGGAAGCAGTGCGCAAGGAGAAGGATGGCTGGCGTGAGCGATTGGTGGTGCGGTTGCTGACTTTTCACGGAGAATTGCCCAAGCTTTCCAAGCGGCAGCAGGATTTGCTGAACATCCTGGAGGAGTGGCGCGAAATCCCGTTGCAGAAGCTTCTGGAGCTGGCGGGGACCACCAATGACACGGTGCGACGGCTGGAGGACAAGGGATTGGTGGTCATCGAAAACCAAGTCTCCGAGCGCGATCCGTATGAGCATGAGAATATCCTGCCTTCAGAAAATCTCGTGCTGAATCCGGAGCAGGCGAAGGCGTTGACTATCATCAATCAGGCTTTGGATTCTTTGAATGAAGAAGGAGGAACGCAGAAGGCAGAAAGCAAGCCGGGGACATTCCTCTTACATGGAGTCACCGGGAGCGGGAAGACGGAGGTTTATTTGCAGGCGTTGGCGCATACGTTGGAGCAGGGGAAGGGGGCCATCGTCTTGGTGCCGGAGATTTCGCTGACGCCGCAGACGGTGGAGCGGTTCAAGGCGCGGTTCAGTTCGGGCAAGTGCCAGACGTTGGTGGCGGTGTTGCACAGTCACCTGTCCTCCGGGGAGCGGCATGATGAGTGGCATAAGATCCGGCAGGGCAGGGCGCGCATTGTCATTGGTGCTCGCTCGGCCATCTTCGCGCCGGTGGAGCCGCTGGGGCTTATTATTGTGGATGAGGAGCACGAACATTCTTACAAGCAGGAGGAGTCACCGCGATACCATGCGCGCGATGTGGCGGTGTATCGTGGGCAGATGGAAGGTGCCGTGGTGGTGCTCGGTTCCGCGACGCCGAGCATGGAGAGTTTCTACAATGTGAAGCGGGGCAAGTATCAGTTGCTCGAGATGCCGACGCGCGCAGATGACAAGAAGATGCCGATCGTGCGGGTCATCGACATGCGCTCCGAGGCGAAGAAGGAGAAGGGTATCCCGATCTTTTCGAATCGCTTGAAGGAGGCGATTCATCAGCGGTTGGAGAAGAAAGAGCAGACGATTCTATTTCTTAACCGGCGCGGGTATTCGTCTTCGCTGCAATGTCCGAAGTGCGGTTATGTGGCGGCATGTCCGAATTGCAGCATCTCGCTCACGTATCATCGGCGGGCGCAGGAGTTGCGCTGCCATATCTGCGCGCATGCTTCACCGGCGCCAACGCGTTGCCCGAATAACGAGTGCCGCGATCCGGCGATCCGTTATGCGGGCCTGGGCACGGAACGGGTGGAGGAAACGCTGCTGAAACTGTTTCCGAAAGCGGTCATCAAGCGGATGGATTCCGACACGTTGAAACGCAAGGAAGACTATCGCACGATCCTCGGTGATTTCAGGCGCGGGAAAATTGATATCCTCGTGGGCACGCAGATGATCGCGAAGGGGTTGCATTTTCCGAATGTTACGTTGGTGGGCATCATCTACGCGGACCTTGGGTTGCATCTGCCGGACTTTCGCGCGGGTGAGCGGACGTTTCAATTGCTCACTCAGGTGTCAGGGCGTGCCGGTCGCGGTGATGTGGAGGGGGAGGTGGTGGTGCAGGCGTTCACGCCGTTTCATCCGGCCATCCAATACGCGCGGCGGCATGATTACATCGGCTTTTACGAACAGGAGATCGAGTTCCGTGAGCAATTGAAATATCCGCCCATCAGCCGCGTGGCCTTGCTCACGATGAAGGGGCGCAACGAGGACAAGGTGAAGTTCTCGGTGGAGCATTTGCGCAAGGAACTGGAAACGAAGCTGAAAGGGTGGACGGATCTGATCATCGCGGGACCCGCACCGGCCCCCTTAGCGCGGGCGGAGACATTCTATCGCTACCAGATCATGTTGCGGACGAAAGCGATGAGCAAATTGAGCAAGCTGCTGGCGGAGATGCTGGAGAAGCAGGAGTGGCCGGATGACATCACGGTGGCGACGGATATCGACCCGGTGGACTTGATCTGAAAAAATTCCTCCCCCAGACGTGCTGAACTTCACGTCAGTTCCCGTGCTCGCACCGTCACCGTCCTACTGACCTTCTTCTTCGGCACCTTCGACCTTCAGCGGAGTTTCCGCCGAGGTGTTCACCATCTCTTCCACCACCTTCTTGAAATCCTCCAGTCCCGTCGCCGGGATGATGATGGTGTCGCGACGGCCGCCTACGTCTTCCGTGATGCGCAGGAAGCGTCCCCGTGGATTTTCCTTCAGTGTCATGATGAACGTCTTGCGCTCGATCTGGATCTTTTCCGTGCGCAGAGTTTCCTCATTGGAAGGTGGCTTGGGACCCGAGTGCTGGTGATGCTGATGGTGCGAGTGCGAATGATGACCATGAGACGGCCGATACCCGTAAGGCGAGGGGCGTTCGTTTGAGATCATAACCTTTTATTCCTTATGGGCCGCCTGAATACCCTTAAGTCTACCCAGACAGCTGATAGCTATTCACTTAGCATAACTACTTCGCCCGCTTCCCCCTTTTGTCAACTCTTGAATTTCCGCGTGCTGTTGAAGCGCGGCTGCTCCCCGGGCGTCGCCGTCTTCCACAGATACACCACCAATCCCGCCACCATGATCCAATGCATCACCTCCGTCGCCGTTTGTAATGAATCGAACATCCTGCCCGCCTTGGCTTTATCCTCCACCTGCTTGTTGGTGACCGGAGGGGGCAAGTACGCGTAGCGTATCCGGTGCAGCTCCTTCATCTTGTAATGCAGCAACACTCCGTTCGCCAATCCCAGCACGATCATCGTCATCGCCAGATACAGCATCAACGTCCGCGTCGCCTTCCCCGTGAACAACCACTCCACCAGCAGATGAAATGCCGCCACCCCGCCGCAGATAAAATGCACCCAGTAAAACTTCCCCGCCACGATCTCCACCGCCAGTCCCCGATAGGCGGGAGCCATCGCCGGCCGCGCCTCACTGAACACCTTCAGCATCTCCGCCGACACCAGCGCCGGTGAGATCAAGGCCGCGTAAACCACGACTGCTCCCAGCCACACAGCGGCATTCATCAGCCCGATGAATTTAAGGAAGGCGATCACCCGCAAATGATTAGGAAAATTTTAACCACCTGCCAACCCGCAATTTCAGCCCACTCGGTTTTTCTTCCTTCACTCCTTCAACTTCTTCGCTTTCTCCTCTGCCCCCTCCTTCCATATTTTCTCGTCCTTCGGTTTCGCCGCGGCTTCCGCGAGGGCCCGTGCCTCCTCTATCGCCCGCCGCTCTACCGCATGCCGCACCAGCTCCGCGATCGTTATCTCCGCCGCAGTTTTTTGTTCCGCGTCCTGGATCAGCTCGAAATCATTCCGCACCGTCTCCCGCGCCGGCTCCTCCTTCGTCTCGATCCCATGCCCGTTCCCACATCGCAACGCGTTCAAGATATCCGCGCACGTGATCCGCTCGATCGGCCTCGCCGGCGTATACGCCGTCTCCCCGTTCACCACCTCATTCACCAGCTTCGCCTCCACCAGCGGCAACATGATTTGCACCACCAACCGGCTTGGCACCTCGATGCTGCTCGCCAGATTCACCGCCGTCGGCGGCTTCCCGCCCTGCGCGAACCGCTCCCCGATGATCTCCATGATGCGAAACGCCACAAATTCCCGCCCCCGCTGATGAATCGTCTCCGCCTGCCGCTCCTGCATATACGTCTGCCGATTCTGGAACGCATACGCCACCTGCGCGCCGAACAGCAAGATGAGCCACGAAAAATACAACCCGCTCAAAAACACCGGGATCGCCCCCAGCGACCCATACACCTTGCTCGCCGTGATCACCTTGCTCGCGAACAAAACGTTGAACGTACTGTTCGCCGTCCAGAGCCCGCCCCCCACCAATCCCCCGATCAAAGCCGCACTCGGCTTCACCTTCGTATTCGGGATCAACTGATAAAACACCGTGAAAATGATGATCAACACCACCAACGGCACCAACGTGAAAAACATCTCCGACATGATCGGCCACTCCTGCATCTTGCTCCGGATGAACGCGAACCTCCCGGAAACCGTCACCCCCAGCGCCAGCACCATGAAGAGCGGCCCCAACGTGATCACCGCCCAATACTGCACCGCGCGCGATACCCAGTTCCGCCCATGCGCCACGCCCCAGATATCATTGAAGGTCGTCTCGATATTGCTCAGCAGCAGGATCGCCACCCCGATCAACGCGATCGTGCCCGTGATCCCCAAAGTGCCGCTGTGAATGTTCGCGATGAACTCATTGATCTTCTTCACCACCTCCGCCCGCGCATCCGCCGCCGACTTGTCCCGCGTATCCGAGATCAGGCCGAGTTGCGGCGCTATCTCATCCACCAGCGTATTCACCATCTTCTGCACCGGATCATCCGCTGCCGGACCCGCCTTCGCCTTCACCTCCAGCGGCTGCCCCGTCTCCTCATCGATCCTCACCACCACATTCGTCCCCGCCACCCCATCCACATGCGCCACCGCATTCGTACTCGCCTCCAACTCCTTATCAAACTTCGAACTCTTCAAAAACGTCGCCGACACGCCAATACCCACCGCCAACAGGGGAATCAAAGCCAGCAAAGTCGCGTATGCCAGCGCCGAGGCCCGCACCGGACAACGGTTATCCACGAAGTTCCGCCCCACCATCAGCCAGAAATGACAAAACTGCTGCCACGGCGTCACCCCGCGTTCGCCCTTGCCGAAGAGACTGCGCTCATCCAGCAACGCCTCGATCTCCGCGCGCCACTTCGCCCACCAATCAGCCAATTTATTGCCCATCCCCCTCAACATACCCACTAAACCCTTTTATGGAAACCCTAGTTAATCCCCGGTGGGCCAAAGCTGCCGCCTGCCCCGGCGTTTTGGTCGGGGCGATGCCCTTGCCCAACTGGTAGGGCGACGCCGCCTGCCCCGTACCACAAGGTCGGGGTCCGCCCCACGCGGCTTGACGCGTCGTTTCCCTCCCCAGCAGGGCATCTTTGCCGCGCTGCCCCTGCCAACGCCCCTTTTTCACCCCTAAACACAAACCACCTACGTTCGTGTTTTCAGGGGCGGGGAATTTCCATTCTCGAACTTCTGACCTCATACCTCGCTCCTTTTTATCGGCGCACCATCGCCAATCTGAGAAGAGTGTCCCTCTTTCCTGTGACAACGTCAATAAAAATAATACATAAAATAAGTATTTCTATTTACCTCCACCTGAAGCACTTGGAGAGCTCCCGGAAAATATGCGATCTATTTGTCTCCTTGGCCCTATCACCTCCGCTGTAATTGAACCGCGATGAATCAGAGAAAGTATGACGCGCCTGCTTCCCGTCCCCCCAGCCATGGTATCAGAACCGGGGCGGTAACTTGCCGCCCGCCCTAGTTAACACCCCGTTAAAATCTCCCCTCGGCACATGTACACAAGTGCCGAGGTTTTCTCCCGTTTCCCCCCTTTGCACCTTTTCGTCTTCGATGCTTCCCCATCATTAGCCCGCCGGTGCCACCGGCAGCTTTGAACTTTGAACTTCGCCCGCCCTCTGCTATCCCTATCCCCACATGGAGCGGGGCATCGCAGAACTCTTTGCCGGCACCCAGGTCGTGACACTTGCCGAAGTGCGCGGCCCCTCCCAATCCTTGGTCCACCCGCGCGGCGCCGTCGGCGTCGTCACCCGCACTCCGGCCGGCACCGAGCGCCATTACCTCGTCCGCTTCCCCGACGGCTTCGAGGCCACCTTCACCCGCGACCAGCTCGAAGTCCTCAAACACTTCAAAGACCGCCTCACCCCCGGGAGGGACGGCGTGTCGCCGTCCCAACAACCCGCCCCCGCCTTTGGGATGCCGGACTCCGGCCTCGACTCCCTCATCATCTACCGCTGCATCGTCGGCTCCCGCGCCTACGGACTCGACACCGCCGCCTCAGACACCGACATCCGCGGCGTTTACCTCGCGCCCGCCGAATTGCAATGGTCCCTCCACGGCGCACCCGAACAGTTCGAGGACAACGCCGCCCAGACCTGCTTCTGGGAACTCCAGAAATTCCTCATCATGGCGCTGAAGGCGAACCCGAACATCCTCGAATGCCTCTACTCGCCCCTCGTGGAAAAGGTCACCCCCTTGGGCCAGGAACTGCTGGACCTGCGCCACCGCTTCCTTTCCCAGATGATCTTTCAGACCTTCAACGGCTACGCCCTCAGCCAGTTCAAGAAAATCGAGCAAGATCTGCGCAACCATGGCGAAGTCCGTTGGAAACACGCCATGCACCTCCTGCGCCTCCTCCTCACCGGCTCCGCCACCCTGCGCGAAGGCCGCGTCCCCGTGCAAGTCGAAGCCCACCGCGACCGCCTCCTCGCCATCAAACGCGGCGAACTCGCCTGGGCAGAAGTGGACGCCTGGCGCAAAGAACTCCACCAAGATTTCGAACGAGCCTTGAGCGAAACCAAATTGCCCGAACGCCCCGACTACGAGGCGGCCAATGTGTTTCTGGTGAGGGCGAGACAGGACATGGCCAAGAACCGATTTTTAAAGGCGCCCTGATTGCTGGCTCTGCCCTCTGCCCCAAAGGGGCTGCGTAACAAAGCCCAACGTTGTCCCGCGCCTGCGGGACTACGTTGGGAAACCGGCCGTGAAAATCCACAACCCCAACGGGGTTGCGTCGATTCTGCCATGGCGTCGAATAAAACACTGCAGTACGTCGTTTCACGAAAAACGAGGGAATGTGCCGTGACCATCGACCCAAACTCTATGGCATCGTGGCCGCCCAGCCGCTTGTCGCCCGCATATGGATCACGGGAAGAGATCAAAACATAATCCACTACGAGCACATCTGAATCCTGAACGCCAACGGCGTTCCGAAACAAAGCCCAATGTTGCGCCGCTCAACGGCGCTACGTTGGGTAACCGGCCATAAAAAATCCACAACCCCAACGGGGTTGCGTCAATTCTGATATGGTATCTCACCCCACACCGGATTACGTTTCATCCCACCAACAAGGAAACGTCCCATGACCATCGACCCCTAGCTCCATCGCATCGTGGTCACATCCGATCCTGAACGCCAAAGGCGTTCCGAAACAAAGCCCAACGTTGCGCCGCTCAACGGCGCTACGTTGGGTAGCCGTCCGTGAAAATCCACAACCCCAACGGGGTTGCGTAAAATCTCGCTGCACAAACAATTTTCATCTGGAAATATCATCACCCGCTTCCCACCCTGTCTTTATGCCACAATCTCTCTCGGTAGTTTATATCCACCTTGTTTTCTCCGTCAAAGACCGCCGTCCCTTGCTGCGTGACAAAACCATCCGCGATGAAACTCACGCCTATCTCAGCGGCATTTCCAAAAGACTCGACTGCGCCCCGATATCCGTCGGCGGCGCGGAAGATCACGTGCATCTGCTCTGCCGCTTTGGTCGCACTATCACCCAGGCGGAATGGGGGAAGGAATTGAAACGCGTTTCCAATCTCTGGTTGAAAGAAGAGAAACCGGGATTTGTAGATTTTGAATGGCAGGGCGGCTATGCGGCCTTTTCCGTGAGCCAGTCGAATCTCGAACAGGTGAAGAAATATATCGAGAACCAGGAGGAGCATCACCGCACGATTTCGTTTCAGGATGAATTACGGGCTTTGTTGCGGAAGCACGAGATGGAGTGGGATGAGAAATACGTCTGGGACTAAAAGGGGCGCTACGAAACGCCTTTGGCGTTCAACTTTTCGTTCAACTTAAAATCCAAATGAACGGCATCTCTCGTTCATCGCCCCGCGCTGTCGCTCCATTCCGCCACATCCTCCCCATGCCTCAACGTTGCGGATGCATGAACGGTTTGCCCCCTTGCCCCAAAGGGGCTACGTAACAAAGCCCAACGTTGTCCCGCGGCTGCGGGACTACGTTGGGTAACCGTCCGTGAAAATCCACAACCCCAACGGGGTTGCGTCGAATTACGGATGCGTGGTCGGTCGTCGTAAATGATCCGCTATGACGCAACCCCTTCGGGGTAGATGATCTTTTCGACACCTCACCCAACGTAGTCCGGTTGGGCCGGGCAACGTTGGGCTTCGCTACGGAACGCCTTTGGCGTTCATCCTTGCTGAACCGTCAAATCCAAATGAACGGCATCGCTCGTTCACAGCCCCGCGCTGTTGACCCATTCGCCGCCCCGTCCCCTTGCCCCAAAGGGGCAACGTACCAAAGCCCAACGTTGCGCAGCGCAGCGGAGCTACGTTGGGTATCCGGTCACAAAACATCACAACCCCAACGGGGTTGCGTAAAATTTTGCGATGGCATCTAACCCCACACCTTATTACGTTTGTTCTTATAAACGAGGGAACGCCACATGACCATCGACCCCAAACTCCACCGCATCGTCGCCGCCCAGCCCTTTCCCTTGCCGTTTTACCGCCCGCATTTGGATCACTGGAAGGGCGCAAAACATAATTCACCACGAACATATCTGAATCTTGAACGCCAACGGCGTTCCGTAACAAAGCCCAACGTTGTCCCGCGCCTGCGGGACTACGTTGGGTAGCCGTCCGTGAAAAATCCACAACCCCAACGGGGTTGCGTCAATTTGCTATGGCATCTCACGCCACGTGGTATTATGTTGTTTCACACCAACGAGATAATGTCCCATGACCATCGACCTCCAATTCCATCGCATCATCGCCCACCAGCCGTATCCTTTGCCGCTCGCCATCAAACGCGGCGAACTCCAATGGGCAGAAGTGGACGCCTGGCGCAAAGAACTCCACAAAGTTCTCGAGCGAGCGTTGTGCGAGGCACAGTTGCCGGAACGCCTAGACTATGTGGCCGCGAACGAGTTCTTGGTGAGGGTGGGGAGGAGCTGCGCAGAAACTTGATATGGAGCATATCCGCATAAAATCGATTAGTGAGGGGGATTTTGATAGGGTAATTGATTCCGCTGGAGGCGTGCGTATCCTGGAGGAGGGGTCAGC
>JAJNBN010000054.1 GCA_021156225.1 Verrucomicrobiota bacterium
CCGGGTGATTGGAAAGGGCAACACCATCCCGTGGCATCTGCCGGAGGATTTCAAGTGGTTCAAGCAGACGACCACGGGGCACATCATCGTGATGGGCCGCAAGACTTATGAGTCCATCGGACGGTTGCTTCCGAATCGCACCACGGTGATCCTGAGCCGGGGTGATGTGGCGGTGCCGGGTGCGGTGATGCTGAAAGATTTGGGCGCGTTGAAACCGGCTGAGGATGGGCGGGAGACGTTCATCTGCGGAGGCGCAGAGATCTATCGCCAAGCCTTGCCGCTCTGCTCCGACCTGTATCTCACATTGGTGAAGCGAACGGTGGAAGGGGATGCTTTTTTCCCGGCGTTTGAGGATCAGTTTGAACTGGTGGAGACGTTGCGGGATACGCCAGAGTTTTCGATTTTGCACTATCGGCGGAGATGAGGTGGGGCGCGGGTTGTCCCAACCCGCGCTCCACGAAAAGAAAAAAGGCGGCTGAAATTGTTTTCAGCCGCCTTCGCGAAATCTATCCGACCGCGCTTACTTGTTCGGCTGCGGGGTGTAACGCAGGTAGGGCTTCACGGTGCGGAAACCTTTCGGGAACAGCGTGGTCGCTTCCGGATCTTTTACCGCAGGGGTGATGATGCAGTCCTGGCCATCCACCCAGTTCGCGGGCGTCGCCACTTTGAACTTGGCGGTGAGCTGGAGCGAGTCGATGACGCGCAGGATCTCGGCGAAATTGCGGCCCGTGGAGGCGGGATACGTCAAGGTGAGCTTGATCTTCTTGTCCGGCCCGATGACGAACACGGAGCGCACTGTGAACGTGGCGTCGGCATTCGGATGAATCATGTCATAGAGCGCGGAGACTTTGCGCTCCGGGTCGGCGATGATGGGGAAGTTCATCGTCGTGCACTGGGTCTCGTTGATGTCCTTGATCCAGCCATGGTGATCGCCAATCGGGTCCACGCTCACGGCGATGACTTTCACGTTGCGCTTGGTGAACTCGTCCTTGAGCTTGGCCACGGTGCCCAGTTCCGTCGTGCACACGGGGGTGTAATCCGCCGGATGGGAGAACAGCACGCCCCAGCCGCCGCCGAGCCATTGATGGAAATCAATCGTGCCTTCCGTCGTCTCCGCCGAGAAATTCGGCGCCTCATCACCTAAACGCAGTGCCATAATCTGATCTTTCGCTTCTAAAAATTAAGTTGTCAGGGAGCGGGAGGATAGCGTGCCGGACAAAATGTGCAACCGGGAAGAGCGAAGGAAAATTCGGGGTTCGGGGAAACAAAAAAGCGGCGACCGGATGGTCGCCGCTTTCGTGAATATCTTTATACCGCTTAGGCTTCCGCGCCTTCTTCGACAAACTTGATCGCCCGGCCTTGGGAGGCGCGTTTGCGGGCGTTTTCATCGAGGATTTTCTTGCGCAGGCGCAGGTTCTTCGGCGTGGCTTCCACGTATTCGTCGGAACCGATGTATTCCAGCGCGCGTTCCAAGCTGAGCTTGAACGGAGCGTTGAGCTGGATGCCCTTGCCGTCGCCCTGCGAACGCATGTTTGTGAGCTTCTTTTCCTTCACCGGATTCACCGGCAGATCATTCTCACGGGCGTTTTCACCCACGATCATGCCCACGTAGATCTGGTCACCGGGCTCCACCATGAGGCGGCCGCGTTCCTGCGCCATGTTCAGCGCGTAGGAGGTGGCTTCACCGGCATCCATGGATACCAGAGAGCCGTTCTTGCGCGCGGCGATCTCACCACGGTCTTCACCGTATTCGTGGAAGAGATGGCTCATCACGCCCATGCCCTTCGTCGAGTTGACGAGGTCGGTCTCAAAACCGATCAGACCACGCATCGGGACGAGGGCTTCCACGGAAACGGAATTGCCCACGTGATTCATGTTCGTGATCTGCGCCTTGCGGAAGGAGAGGTTCTCCATGATCGTGCCGAGGTTCTCCGCCGGGATTTCCACGAAGAGCTTCTCGATCGGCTCCAGCAACTTGCCGTCCGCCGTCTTCTTCCAGAGCACTTCCGGGCGGGACACGAGCACTTCGTGACCTTCGCGGCGCATCTGCTCCACGAGGATCGCGATCTGCATCTCGCCACGACCGGCCACCTCAAACACCTTCGGATCGCTCGTCTGCTTGATACGGAGCGCCACGTTCGTGCGGATCTCCTTTACCAGACGGTCCCAGATGTGACGTGCGGTCACCAGCTTGCCGTCCTGACCGGCCAACGGCCCGTCATTCACGGCGAACTCCATCTGAATCGTCGGCGGATCAATGGGGATGTAAGGCAAAGCGGCGCGGGCTTCGGAATCGCAGATGGATTCACCGATGAACACATCTTCGAAACCGGCGAGACCCACGATGTCACCAGCGTGCGCTTCTTCGATCTCGATACGCTTCATGCCCTCGAAGTGGAAGATCGCGGTGATCTTGCCCTTGGAGATCCGGCCGTGACCATGACGGCAAATGGCGGCATCGCCCTTCTTGACTTTGCCTTCGTAAATCTTGCCGAACGCGATACGACCGACGTAGTCGTTGTAATCGAGGTTCGCCACCAGCAACTGGAAGCCCGTGCTGGCATGGGCGCGCGGCGGCGGGATGTGCTTCACGATGCCTTCGAACAACGGCTCCATCGTGGTGGAGTCATCCGTCAGCTCCAGCTTCGCGTAACCTTGTTTGGCCGAGCAATAGATGAACGGGAAATCCAACTGTTCATCCGTGGCGCCGAGCGACATGAAGAGTTCGAATACGAGGTCGAGCACCTTCTTCGGGTTGGCGTTCTCACGGTCGATCTTGTTGATGACCACGATCGGCTTGGCACCGGCTTCGAGCGCCTTGCGGAGCACGAAGCGCGTCTGCGCCTGCGGACCTTCGGCGGAATCGACGACGAGCAGCACTCCGTCGATCATGTTCATGATACGTTCGACTTCGCCACCGAAGTCAGCGTGGCCCGGGGTGTCCACGATGTTGATGTGGAAATTCTTGTATTTGAAGGCGGCATTCTTAGCACGGATCGTGATGCCCTTCTCTTTTTCCAAGTCCATGGAGTCCATGAGACGTTCGACTTGGGTTTCGTGCTGGTTGGCACGGAAGGTTCCAGACTGCTTCAAAAGACAGTCCACCAACGTGGTTTTGCCGTGATCCACGTGTGCGATGATCGCAATGTTACGAATATGTTCCATAAGCCGCTAAACTGATCCGGCCAATCGCCGGAGCCGCGCAGTCTGCCTTTTCGCGGTAAAAGGTCAAGTACTAGGGTAAACGAAAATCGGCTGTTGTCCAAAGGAAGGCCAAGGGCAGGCGGGCGGGGCTCCGCGCATTCGAAATAGCCTTAATCAACTGTCCCGCAACATGTTAAGAGATTACTCGTCGTTAAATCGACGGTTGGGCGCGAACGGGGCGCTTAATTTGAACTTGGTAAGTACCAAATCATCGCTCCAAACGATTATTTGGATTTCGCTCTTTTCGTCCCCACGACCAAATCATCGATCCACAATGTCTGTGCGTGCGGGAGCAAGCCGGGGCCGAAATAGGGTGTGAGCAGGTATTGATTGAACTTCATCTTGGGAAAATCCGTGGAGCGCAGGATGACATCTGAGCGGTCGATGACCAGTTTGCCATCGAACCAGCCGCGTACGAGGCCGTCCGCGTTCGGCTTGTCAGCCTTCAGATCCAGCGTGTTGAGCTGAAAGAGGGCCTCGATGCAATGCCACTCATCATCGTTGAAGAGCACATCCGTGCTATCGAAGAACTGGCCGTTGTAGCCGCCCTTGAGGGGACCTTGAGTGAGGCCGTGCGGAGTATCTTTATTCTGGATGTCTTGCGTGGCGAGGCGGAGTTTGCCGTTCACTGGCTCGATGTAAACGGTCAGGTGACTCGCCGCCGGGCCGCGGAACTTGTCGTTCTCCGTGGTCATGAAGTGCATGAGGTGCGGATGATAATTCCGTCCGCTCCAGCCCCAGCCTTTCGAGAGACGGATGTAGCAGCGCAGGTAAACCGTTTCCGTGGGTTCAAACAACCGGCGCACACCGGAGGAACTGGCGGGCGTGGTGGTGCCGTCTTTCCATGCATACTCTAGCGAACCAGCGCCGGCAAAAGGACGGTTCGTCGCGATGGTAAACTTGCCGTTGCCGTCATACCAGCCGCGCGAGAGCAGTTGGGTGCCCTCGAAGCCTTCGCGGAAGAGGAGGGATTTGTCAGGCTCGGCTGAGGTTAGAGCGGAGGCGAAAGTCAGCGTTAAAGCGACGAGGATGCAAGTGACTGGCTTCATAGTGGTAACATGTCTGCGTCCTCATTCATTAAGAGTTTTCGCCTTGGAACGTGATCGCTTCTGCGGCCACTCGTCTAAAATCAGTCCGATAAAGCCCAAGACCAGATAAGTAATGACACCGGCGAAAAACGCCCTGTCCCAAGTGGTTTCAAAGGCAAAGCGGGCGATCAGGACCGCGATAATGGATACAGCGATCTTCGCGATAAAGGCGGCGATCATAAAGGCTCCGCCCAGCAGCAAGACAGTGATCAAAGCCAAGGCTTGTTTCCCGAAACTTTCTTTCTGAACCGCCGCCGCGCCTTTGTCAGCTTCCACCTTTTCCGCAAAGACCAAATCCGCTGCCATCGCGCACGGCGTACAGAATCCTCCTGTGCGGTCCGCTATTGCGGGCTGGATCTCCGTCTGGCAGGTTTGGCATTTCACCGGGTTCATGTCATTTGGCTGATGGAAGTTTATAACCCGCCGCCTTGGGCAACCCATTACGAAAAACGACTTTTTTGAGAATTTTGTCTCCATGGAGCGCACCGGCCGCACCGAAGGCTAACGCCGACGCAAAAAATGGGGCAGACTCATGTCCGTAATGATAAAGACAAACAGAGAAAGTGAGGGCGGGAGCAGGCCAGCTCCGCCGACGGAGAGGGATTCGAGGACGAGAACGAGGACGACGACGAGGACGACGACGAGGACGGTTGGAGGGGGTGAAGGTGCTTCTGGCCGAGGTGCTGGTGGATTGGTGGCATGGCTCTGGAGCGTCTGCTTCTACACGATGACAACATCCATGAGTTTGCCTTTGAAAACTGTCTCTGCTAAGCTGGGCGGGAATCGCCCTAACATGTCTATGAAACGTTCTTTCATCGCCTTATTTGCCCTGGTCGCCGTCTTTGCTTCCGCCTTGGTGACGGAGGCGGCCGAGCTCCGCGTCTTCATTCGCGGCGGCAAGAAATCCCATGGTCCCGGCGCGCATGAGCACGAGCGCTTCCTGGGCGACTGGACCAAGCTGCTCACGGAGCGCGGCATGAAGGTGAGCGGCGGCATGGAATTCCCCACCGAGGCGGACCTCGACAAGGCCGACCTCCTGGTGATGTATTCGCAGGATGGGGGCGAGATCCCGGCGGACAAGCGCGCAGGGCTGGAGAAGTTCCTGAAGCGCGGCGGCGGCATCACGGTGATCCACACCGCGAGCGTGCCGAAGACGAAGGAAGGCGCGGATTATCTCAAGTCCATCATCGGCGGCACCTGGGTGCCGGGCACCACGAAGTGGCTGGAAGGTCCGATGTCCCTCTACTATGTGAACCGCACGCATCCCATCACTAAGGAAGTGGCGAACTACGATCTGAATGATGAGATCTACTATGACTTCGATCTTTCGCCGGATATCAACATCCTCGCGGGTGCTTACACGCCGAATGTCTCCGCAGCGCGCCGGAATGATCAGCGCGGTCAGCCGGGCAAGGGCAAAATCACGGTGTATGACATCCAGCCGCAGATGTGGACGTATGAGAAGGCGCTCGCCGGTGGGCAGCCGCATCGCGCGTTCGTCCATATCCCGGGCCACATGTACACGAACTTCAGCCAGCCGCAGTTCCGCGCGGTCTTGCTGCGCGGCATGGCGTGGTCAGCGAAGCGCTCGAACGTGGATGAGTTTTGCTCGAAGGATGAGCTGGCCTCGCTGCGTTATCCGGCTGGTGGACCGCAGCGTCCGGACAAGGCGCTGGAACAATTGGTCATCCATCCTGATTTCAAAGTGAAGCTGGCGGCAGCCGAGCCCCTGATCAACAAGGTGATGAATGTGGACTGGGATCCGCAGGGCCGCATGTGGGTGGCCGAGACGCCGGAGTATCCGGATGGTCGTTATGCGAATCCGCCGCAAGACCTGGTGCAACGCTGGGTGGATGGCAAATTGGACGAAAGCACGGGCCGCTACGATCGTCCGGCGCATGACAAGATCTCCATCCTCAGCGATACGAATGGCGACGGCGTGATGGATAAGAAGGAGATTTTCTATGAAGGCCTGGAACTGGTGACGAGCTTCGTCTTCCACAAGGACGGCGTGATCGTGGCGCAAGCCCCGGACATCCTGTGGTTGCGCGATACGAACGGTGACGGCAAGGCGGACAAGGTCGTGACGCTCTACACGGGTCTGGGCACACGCGATACGCACGCGGTGCTGAACAACATCCGCTGGGGTTTTGATGGCTGGGTCTACGGCACGCATGGTTATAGCGCGAGCCAGAAGGTGACGAACGGCGATGGCTCGAAGACGTTCGGTACGATCGGTTCCGGCGTCATCCGCTTCAAGCCGGATGGAACGGCCATCGAGCAATATTCCTCCAAGGGCGGCAATACGTGGGGTCTGCAAGTGGCGTGGGACAACGAGATTTTCTACACGCAACCGACGAGCGGTGATTTGCTGATGAACGTGGTGCTCGGCGAGAACAATCTCGCCAAGGGCCGTCTGCCGGGCGTGAACAGCTTCAGTGTGGTGCGCAAGACGCACTCGACGCATCCGGTCATCCCGTATGACCAGTTGCCTTATGTGCAGATCGATTTCGTGGGGCAGTTCACCGCTGCGGCGGGTTGCGTGATCTACGGCGGCGGTGCCTGGCCGGAGAGTTACAACTACAATTACTTCACCACGGAACCCACAATCAACATCGTGCATCATGAGACGGTGAGCCCGAATGGTGTCAGTTTCACCGCGGCCCGGGTGGCGGATCGCGAGAATGTGGAATTCATCGCGGGCAAGGATTACTGGTTCCGCCCGATCGAAGTGCGCACGGGTCCGGATGGCGCGGTGTACCTGGTGGACTTTTATAACCAGGCGGCGATCCATAACGACACGCGCGGACCGAAGCATGGACCGCGCAATGCCGCCGTCCGCCCGGACCGCGATCATTATTACGGCCGCATCTGGCGCATCGACCATAAGGATGCGAAGAAGCTCACGATCCCAAAACTCACGGCGAAGGATACGGATGGGCTCATCGCCGCGTTGCGTCATCCGAACGACAACGTGCGCATGAGCGCACTACGGTTGCTGGCGGAGACGGAGAACCCGAAACTCGCGCCGAAGATCCAGGCTTTGCTCGATGCGAAGGAAGCACCCGCCACGCGCGTGGCGGCGTTGTGGACCTTGCATCGCATCGGCGGACTGAATGAAGAGACGTTGCTGGCCTCCGTGAAGGACGGAGTAGTGGCGGTGCGCAAGAACGGCCTGAAGGTCGCGCAATTGCCGCCGACCTCGCAGCGTGGACCGGAACTGAAACTGCATCAAGCGATGAACGAGATGTTGCTGGATGCGAATCCGCAGGTGCAGCTCCAGGCGCTTATCGCGCTGGGCAGCTTCGAGGTGGATGACGAGGTGGCCGCTGCGCTCGTCGCGGTGTATCCGAAGCTCACGGATGGCTACCTGCAATCCGCCGCGCTGGGAGTGGCGAACAGCGCACCGCGCAAGATGATCGAAGTGGCCTTGGCTTCGGCGAATCCCCAACCGCTGCGTCCGCTGGTGCTGGCGCTCACACAGAAGCTCGCCGAGAAACAGGATGGCGAAGAAGCCGGGAACCTGGTCATCGCGCTGGCGGGCAAACCGGCCACGGCCGATCCGCTGAAGCAGGCGGTGATGGAAGCGCTGGTGCAATCCTTGAACACGACGGCGCGCCCCGAATGGTCGGTGGCTTTGCAGGCGGCGATGGAGAAATTGCTGAAGTCTCCGAATGACGACCTCGCGATCGCGGCCTTGCCGCTCACGGTCCGCTGGGATGTGGGCCGCAAGCTGGATGACACCGTCATCCCGCTCTTGCAGGAGATGATCGGCTCCGTGAAAAACGCGGGCAAGACGGATGAAGAGCGTTTGAAGACGGCGCAGGCGTTGCTCGCCGTGCGGCACGTGAATGAAACGATTGTGCCCGGCATCAGCGGGGTCTTGGGCAGCAATGCCTCGGAGAACCTGCAGCGCGGTGTGCTCGAAGCGTTCGGCGGAATGCCGGGCGCGAAGATCGGCGCGCTCATCATCGAGAGCTATCCGAAGCTGAATGCGAACCTCCAGACTGTGGCCTTCGCGCAGATCATGAAGCGCGGTGAATGGGCGCTGGCTTTCCTCGAAGCCTTGCAAACGAAGAAAGTGGACCCCGCCACCATCAACCCGTCCAACTTGCATCGCCTGCGCACGCACGCCGATGTGAAGGTGGCGCAGAAGGCGAACCAGGTGATCGATGAATTGCGCGGACCGGAAGCGAAGGAGAAGGACGCGATCATCGCCAAGCTGACGCCGGCCGTGCAGAAGCCCGGCAACGTGGCGAAGGGCAAGGAACTCTTCACCGCGAACTGCGCCAACTGCCACAAGCTCGGCAATGAAGGCCGCGAAGTCGGGCCCGTGCTGACGGGCATGGGTGCGCATGGCCCGGCGGAATTGCTGGTGCATATCATCGATCCGAACCGCGCGTTGGAGCAGAACTATGCCGCCGTCAGCTTTGAGACGAAGGACGGCGAGAGCTACGACGGAATCATCGCGCAGGAGAACAACCAGTCCGTGATCATCAAGAACGCGGGCGGCGAGATGGAGATCAAGAAGAGCAACATCAAGAGCCGTCGCAACACCGGCATGTCGCTCATGCCGAACGGCCTCGAGGCGCTGGGCGAAGAAACCTTGCGGGACATTCTGGCCTACATGTGCGCAGGTGATCAGAAGTACCGGTTCATCGACTTGAGCAAGGCGTACACGGCGGATTCACGCCGGGGCCTCTATAATAAGGAAGAGAACGTCAATGATACGTTGAAGTTCACGAAGTTTGGCTCGGTGAATGTGGAGGGTGTGCCCTTCTACATCGCGGACCCGGCGAAGTATGGCCGCAATCTGCTGCTTTTGAAGGGCGGCGGATCTGAGACATTCTCTTTTACCATGCCGCAGAAAGTGGAAGCGAAGCTGGGTTATGCTGCAGGCAGACTGCACTTCCTCGGTGGTGTCGCCGGATGGGGCCATCCCTACACGCCGAATGCGAACGCGCTGAAGGTCACGGTGCATTATGCGGATGGCCAGACGGAAGAGTTGGTGGCTAAGAACGGCGATCAGTTCGCGGACTTCATCCGCGTGGTGGAAGTGCCGGGTTCGAGGTTGACGGAAGGGCTGGTGAAGGAAAACCAGCTCCGTTGGTACACGCATGCGCTCAAGCGCAGCAACGTGGTGATCGACAAGATCGTCATCGAGAGCTTCGCGAATGGTCTCGCGCCGACGACCGTGGCAATCACAGCGGAGTTGCCGGGAGAAGATGGGAAGATGGCGCCTATGAAGGTGGCTTCGGCAGCGCCCGTGGCATTGCCTGCTCCGACGAAGCCGTTCGAGTGGGGCACGGGCACGCGGGTGTTGCTCGTCGGTGGCGGCAGCTCGCATGACTACAACCGCTTCTTCAACTTCGCGGACATCGCGATCCTGAAGGCGGCAGGCATCACGGCGAATTACACGGAAGATCCGGCGATCACGGCGCGGGAATTGCCGAACGTGGACGTGGCGGTGTTCAGCGTGAACCGCAATGGCTTCCAGACACCGGAGCTGCGGGAGGCGCTGGGCAAACACATCGCCGCAGGCAAAGGCCTCGTGCTGTTGCATCCGGGCGTGTGGTATAACTGGAACGACTGGCCGGAGTATAACAAGACCATCGCTGGCGGTGGCTCACGCGGTCACGACAAGCTGGGCGAATTCGAAGTGAAGGTGACGAATGCCGCGCATCCGATCATGAAGGATGTGCCTGCGAGCTTCCTGATCACGGATGAGCTGTATTACTTCATCCCGGATGCGGCGGGCACGCCGATCGAGGTATTGGCCACAGCGGATTCGAAGGTCAAGAATGCGACCTTTCCGCAGGTTTTCGTGGTGAAACATCCGCAGACACGCATCGCCGCCATCACGCTTGGCCATGATGCGCGTGCGCATGATCTGCAGGCTTACAAGACGTTGCTGATCAATGCCGTGAACTGGACGACGAAGAAGTAACCTTTGTTCTTTGCATAATGCCCGATGCTTGCATGCAAGTGTCGGGCTTTTTTGTGGCTAAAAATCGGCAAATCATTGGCAAATCAGGAGTTTACGAGCTCTGCTAGGCTGGCATGGCGCATGCGTTTTAAGGGGGCATGAAAACGAAACAATCTTGTGCGGTTCTGCTGGTGGCTTTGCTGGCGGTGGCTGGATACGCCCCGTTGAAAGCAAATGATTCACCAGCAGAGCCGACGGCCTTCTCCTTGATTGAAGAGGGCAACAAATACGTCGGCGACCAGGCCAAGGACAAGGTGGTGCAGATACGCGCCGAGAAATCCATTGGCACCACTACGCCGAATGTTTGGTACGTGGTCTACTACGATCCCACGGCGGCCCTAAAAGCCGTGGAGGTGAAGTTTGGCGCGGGCAAGATGATGTCGGTAGAGCGCCCGTTGCGCCTGCTGGAGCCGATCTTCGGCAAGAGCACGCCGCTGGATCGCACGAAGTTCAAAGTGGACTCGGACGTCGCCATCAAGACGGCGCTGCAGGAGCCGCTGCTGGCCAAGCTGAAAGTCGTGGCCACGGCCCCGAAGCTGGAAGACAGCCCGGGCGGTCCCATCTGGCGCGTGAAGCTCTGGGTGCAGAAGGTGCGTGACCCGGGTGCGGATGTGCACATCGGTGAAGTCGTGATCTCCCCGGAAACGGGTGAAGTGATCAAG
>JAJNBN010000596.1 GCA_021156225.1 Verrucomicrobiota bacterium
ACCCAACGTGCGCACGAGCAACGTTTTGGCCACGCCGGGAACACCTTCGATCAGCGCGTGATTGCCGGTGAAGATGACGATCAAGGCCATGTCCACCACTTGGGACTGGCCGATGATCACCTTGGCCACTTCTGCCCGGGCCCGCGTCAAAACTTCCTTCAGTTGATCTACCTGTTCATTCATAAGCTCGTTTTCTCCCAGTTGTTTTTGCGCTGCCGCTCACGCCTTGCGCTTCCAGATCTTGACCATTTTCCGATATAACTCGACGGGGTGCGCTTCCTCACTGCCCGCCACCAGTGTCTCCATCTCCTGCATTTTCTCACCCCGGCTGCCGGAGGAGGAACGGACCGTCCGCCGCCATTCCTGATAGGACACCGCCAAAAGCTCTTTCGGTTTCACCGACCGGAACAGGAGGTTCAGAAACCCGCTGCCCGCATCACGTCCGGCCACTTGCGCCGAGGTGGCCGGAGAGTCTTCCTCTGGCGGCACCAGGCTCAAGGCATTCCGCCAGACAAACAGTCCCGCGAGCAGGGCCAGGGCAAACGCGACTCCATATAGACGATATTTCCGGATGAGCGAGGCCACGCCCGGATCTTGCGTGACACCCAGGTGGCTTTCATCGAAATAGATCGATTGAGCGTCGCCGATCAACCACGCGAGAAAGGCCGTCTCCCGGTGCATCTTGAGCGCTTCATTGCTGAACAGATAGCTGTCCGCACACATCGTCAATCGCCCTTTTCCCCAATCCCGGGCCACCAACACCGCCTCCTTCTCCCACGCATAAATCACCTTCCATTCGTCAGAAAGTTTCTCGAACTGGAGTGAAGAGTGCCACGGCAATTCGGCGGGCAATCCCGCTGGCGCATTCGTCTGCCCCAAGGCACGGACAAACGAGGGCTGGCCTTCATCATCTTTCGGCAGCGTGTCCTCTTTGAATTTGAACCCCCAGCGCTCGGTCAAGGAAACCATCCCTTCATGTTCCTCCTTCTCCCAACTGCGTTTTTTCCTCTTCGCCTTCGTTTCACGTTCCGACTCAGGTTCATCAGTGGGCTTGTCTTTGTCTTTCTTCACCGCCCGACGGCGTCCCTGTTGTTCCGCCTTTTTCTCCCGTTCCGCTTCCGTTTCATCCTTGATCCGGTCATACCAGCCGGTGCCTGAGATGGGCCGGAACGCGATCACCACATGACCACCTCCCTTGATGTATTCCTCGATGACTTCCACATCTGCCTTCCCCAAGTAGCTGACTCCGCGATGCGGCAATCCCAGCAGGAAGAACACGCCAGATTCACCCGCTTTGAGCTTGGGCATCTTGGCCCCCGGTTCCAGCCAGCGTTGGGAAGAGATCTCCGGCAGACCATCTAGGCTTTCATAGAGCGCCCGTGAACCCAAAGGATCGGAACGCAAAGAGGAATACGGCGGATAGATGTCCCCCGCATCGAACCGCAAGGAAAACAGGTGCAGCACCATGGCCAGAAAAGCCCCGACCAGCACGAGCGTCAGGAGGAGCGGGAAAGGCAGTCGCTTCAGCATGCGAGAATCCTTTCCACTTTGCGTTGATACTCGCCCATCGATTCTGGCGTCACTTCATGCCGTCCGTACCAGGCCCGTTCAAAATCCATCACCGTATCGCCGAACACCGTGAGCAGTTCGGGTTTGCTGCGCGCGCGGCGTTCCAGTTCGCGGACATATTCCTGGTTCGATTTGAAGCGGGTGATCTTGAGCAGCTCGCGTTCACCCAGGTGGGCGAGCCCGGCCAGGTAGAACGCCCGTAAAGCCAGCCGCAGGTTGCCCGCAGCGATCTGTTCCCGGGCCATCGCCAGCCATTCATTCTCCGGCAGATCGGCGGCGGAAATATTCTCATCCGTCAGGTCTGGCCGGGCGGGAATGGCCTGCGCGGTGAGGACCGTGGACGTCTTTTGACGGCTCCAATAACGCCAGAAAAATACCACCAGCGCAGCCGCGACAGCGGCCAGCAATACGAACAGCAATATCCGCAGCCCACCCATCCAATCGATGCTGCTCTTGCTGCCATCCATCGCCTTGGGTTTGGGCTTGGGGAACAGGTCGCTGAGCCAGTTCTTAAACCGGACCAATTGTTTGACCACAGCCTTGATCGAGTCCGCCACGGCAGTCTGGATCTCTTGTAGCATTTTCTGCATCCAGCTTATCTGGGCCAACTGTGCCTCGTCCTCAGTCGGTGGCAGCCGCCATTCATAACGCCGCTGGCTGAGCACATCTTTGATCGCGTGATCCAGCTTTTCCACCTGTTCGGGCGAAGCCGCTGGCACTGATTCGGCCGCCGTTGTGCTGAGCGGTGATAACAAAAAAAGTGCTGCCGCCCAGATCACCGCGACTGCGGGTGCCCGGCGCAATGAACGTATCTCCGCCTTCAGATCCTCCCCCGTGCTCAATGCTTCCCCATAGAAACAACGCAGGGCATAAACGGTTTTGATCAACGGATCCAGGCATACCCACGAGACCGCCACACATGAGGCCCAGAGCGTCGTGTTCATCATGCTCCAGCCGCCCTGCGTCCACACGGTTTCAACACCCAGCAGCGTCTTCAACATGCTGGGAATGAAATTGAACATCAGCATGACATTGATGATGACGAAAAAACCGAAGATGGTCAGCCAGACTAGGACCTTGTGATTCTGACCGGGCCATTGACAACTCACCTGCCAGTTGCGGTGGTAAAGCTGGCGCAGCCCTTCCTCCCGGCCATCCGCAGTCCAGGAAAGGTTCTGATAGAACGCGATGGCCCAGGCAAACGGCAAGGCAATGATCGCGGTGAAAGGCAGGACGATGAATGCGGTTGGTTGAAACGCCGCTTGCTGGCAGAAGCACCGTATCCAGCGGCCCAAGGTCCACGGATCGCCCCGCAAGCCGGTGAGATGCTCCTTGACGCTGGCGATGAACACCGCGTGCCACGTCTTCATCCATACGAATGCCACC